>CALROE020000007.1:0-17506 GCA_943369715.1 Bradyrhizobium ivorense | reverse complement strand
GAGATGATCTTCGGCTGCCGCATGCCGTTCAGCGGGTAGCCTAGAGAGCGCGGCGATCAGACTCTTGTCCAGCCGCTCGTCTTCTGCTGTCAGGTCCTGATCCTGGCGCACCAGCGCGGCGAGCTCTCCCGTTCCCGCCGCAAAGCGTGCCGCCAATTTCGACACTGCATTAGCCGCGGCTGATGAGGTCGCACGCTGTTCCGTCTCGTAGCTGTCATCGAAGGCACTGGTGGCGCTGATGAGCTTCTGGCGCTTCGACTGAAACAAAACCGGGAATGTAACAGTTCTATTGGCGAGCCCCTGAACAATGGTTCTATGAACCAGAGGCAGCGCGTCGGGATAACGACCTTGGGAACGAAATAACTCTGCGAGGTTATTTAGTGATAGACCGACATAGGGGTGATCGGGACCGAGGGATTTTTCCCAGATCGCCAGCGACCGCTTGTACAGCGGCTCGGCATCCGCATATCGACCTTGGGCACGGTAAAGTCCAGCAAGATTGTTCAGCGATATCGCCACATCGGGATGATCGGGACCGAGGGATTTCTCACGAATAGTGAGTGATCGCTTGTAGAACGGCTCGGCATCCGCATAACGAGCTTGGTTTTCGTACAGCATCGCAAGATTGCCTAACGCTGTCGCAACCAAAGGATGATCAGGACCGAGAGATTTCTCCCAAATCGCTAGCGATCGATTTAACAGCGGCTCAACATCCGCATACCGACCTTGGGCACGGTAAAGTTCAGCAAGATTGTTCAACGATCTCGCCACATCGGGATGATCGGGACCGAGGGATTTCTCGCGGATTGCCAGCGCTCTTTTGACGAGCGACTCGGCGTCCGCATGCCGACCCTGATTTACATACAGCGTCGCAAGATTGTTGAGCGATGTCGCAACATCAGCATGATCGAGACCAAGCGCCCTTTCTCGGATAGCCAGCGACCGCTTGGAAAACAGCTCGGCATCCGCATACCGACCTTGGGCACGGTAAAGTTCAGCAAGATTGTTCAACGATCTCGCCACATCGGGATGATCGGGACCGAGGGATTTCTCATGAATAGCGAGTGATCGCTTGTAGAACGGCTCGGCATCCGCATAACGAGCTTGGTTGTCGTACAGCGACGCAAGATTGTTCAACGAACTCGCAACATTGGGATGATCGGGACCGAGAGATTTCTCCCAGATCGCAAGCGCACGTTTGTAGAGCGGCTCGGCATCCTCATACCGAGCCTGGGTGTCGTAAAGTTCAGCAAGATTGTTCAACGAAATCGCCACATCGGGGTGATCGAGACCGAGTGCTTTCTCACGGATCATCAACGCTCGCTTGTAGAGCGGCTCGGCATCCGCATAACGAGCTTGGTTTTCGTACAGCGTCGCAAGATTGTTCAGCGAACTCGCAACCAAGGGGTGATCGGGACCGAGAGATTTCTCCCAAATCGCCAGCGATCGCTTGTACAGCGGCTCGGCATCCGCATACCGACCTTGAGCACGGTAAAGTTCAGCGAGATTGTTCAACGAAATTGCTACATCGGGATGATCGGGACCTAGCGCTTTCTCTTTGATCACCAGTGTCCGCTTGTAGAGCGGTCCAGAGTCTGTATACCGCCCCTGTTTATGATACAGCGTCGCAAGACTGGTTAGCGAATTGGCAACATCGGGATGATCGAGACCAAGCGCCCTTTCTCGGATAGCCAGCGACCGCTTGTAGAGTGACTCGGCATCCGCATAACGAGCTTGGTTGTCGTACAGGGTCCCTAGATTGCCTAGCGCTGTCGCAACCAAGGGGTGATCGGGACCGAGGGATTTCTCCCAGATCCCCAGCGACCGTTTGTATATTGGCTCGGCATCCACATAACGACCCTGTTCCCGGTAAAACTCTGCAAGATTGTTCAGCGAAGTCGCAACATCAGGATGATTGGGACCGAGGGATTTCTCGCGGATGGCCAGCGACCGCTTGTACAGCGGCTCGGCATCCGCATACCGACCCTGGTCGTTATACAGCGACGCCAGATTGCTCAGCGATGACGCAACGTTGGGATGATCGGGACCGAGGGATTTTTCCCAGATCGCCAGCGACCGCTTGTAGAGCGGCTCGGCATCCGCATATCGACTTTGCTTGTAGTACAGCGCCGCAAGATTGTTTAGCGATTCAGCGACTATGGAATGATTTGCACCAAATGCCTTCTCACGGATGGTAAGCGCTCGCTTGTATGGCGGCTCGGCGTTGGCATAGCGACCCTGATTATCATACAGAAAGCCCAGGAAATTCAGCTGCGTGGCGACGTCGGAATGATTGGGACCAAGGGTCTTTTCATAAATCGCTAAGACCCTCTGCTGCAGCGGTATGGCTTCCGCATATTTTCCCGCCTTCTGAAATTCGCTGATTTGTCTGTTGAGTGCCTGAACTTCTTTTGCGGTCTGTGTAGAGACCGTCTGCGCCGAGGGCAGCGAGATGAGCGACGCCTGAATCATCGCCGCAACGAGAGCGACGCAGGCGAAGCGAATGAACACCTTGCTGGACATGATCGCTCTCACCGCCGCGGGGAGCAAATTGGACGTCGACACCGATGCGGTTCTCGTTTTTCACGCCGAAAACGCCAATAATATTGTCCTTCAAGGGGCTAACGTCGTTGATCCAGCGCAAGAGTTTACCCGCACGCCGACATTTGTAGGCGAGCGGAGTCAGTAGCTCTCAGCCGAACCGCTCTGATGCCATCTTTGTCCATCAAGAATATTCTGCCAAATGTCGGCTGTGGGTCAAAAGCAGACCTCGGCCCGCGTGCTCGTGATGTCTGCGTAGTCACGGTTAGCGTTATCGACGATTCGATCTCATAGGTTCGGATATCGCGTCCTTTGTCGCCGGTTGCCGCACCCCGAGTACCGCTGATCGTTTATCAAAGACCATATGCGGGTCGTCAAATAGGGCAGCATCCATCACCAGCCCGCCTGCTCGGGTCGGTGCCAATATCTCACACCCCGAACAGCTTGCTGTACCTCGTCTTGATCATCTCGCTCTGCGCCAGCACCTGCGCCGGATCCGCCTTCAACAGCTTGATCTCCGACAACGGGATGTGGCCGGGCTTCTCCTTGATCTGGGCATGGAACGAGCGATGCGCAAAAGTGTCGACCAGCAATTGCTGGGCCTCGGCGCTGAAGAAGAAACTCTGGAACAGTCGTGCGGCGTTCGGGTTGGGGGCGCCGCTGAAGACGCCGGAGGGCACGATGATCAGTGGCGAGCCTTCCGATGCGTACACCACTTCCACCGGCTTGCCCTGGTCCTTGAGCAGCAGCAGATTGTAGTCGTTGCCGTCGGCCATCACGGCGCGCTCGCCCAAAAGAATCTTCTTCGGCGGATCGGCGGCCGATTGCACCTGCATGATTTTCTGCTGGGCAAGCTTTTCGAAATACGGCCAGCCGAGGTCGCGCGCGAGCACGAAGGTCGCGGTCATGATGGCGCCGCTGTAACCGGGATGGCCCTTGACGATCTTGCCGACCCATTTGGGATCCAGCAGATCGGCGTAGCTCTTCGGCGCGTCCTCGCGCTTCACCAGATTGGTATTGTAGCCGATCGCCTCCATCCAGGCGCAGGAGGTCGCATGCATGCCATCGGCATCGATCTGATCGGCGGGAAAATGTTTGGCGACCTCTTCGGGAATGAACGCCGCCATCCAGCCGTTTTTCTTCCAGTCGAGATAATGCGCGGGGTCGGTGGAGTTGGCGACGTCGACCGCCTTGATGCCGCTGCCCTGCTCCTGCGCGATGCGCTGGAAGATCCGCTCCGCGCCGGAGCGCTCGACGCGCACGGCGATACCGGGATATCTGGCTTCGAACACCTTCGCCAGCCGTTCGGCGGTGTTGAGCTCCAGAGCGGTGTAGAACGAGACCTTGCCTTCCTTGCGCGCGGCTTCGATCAATGCCGGCGTCACGGCCGTCGGCGGCGGCGCCGCGGCCCGCAGCGGTTCGGCGAACACAAGGCCAGCGGCGGATGCCGCAGTTACCTTGAGCACGTCGCGTCGCGACCATTTCCCGTTTCGCATGGGCATCCTCCCACTGATTGCGCGCCGTTTGCCGGCGATCGCGAACCATCTATAGCCGGCATTGGCGGCGCCCCCAAATGATGCAGTGCATGGTTACAGCGGCAGGCGTGAGGAATACAGTGAGCTACGCCGCGCATTCGAACGACGCTGGCTTTACCGCAACCGGGAGGTCGCAAATGGCAAAGTGGATCCGTTTCGAACAGAATGGAAATACCGGCTTCGGCACGCTGGAAAACGGCATCATTACAGTTCACACCGGCGACATGTTCGCCGGGGCGAAGCCGAGCGGCCTGACACTCAAACTCGCCGACGTCGATATTTTGACGCCGTGCCAGCCCTCCAAAATGATCTGCCTGTGGAATAATTTCCACCAGCTCGCCGCCAAGAACGATTTCACCGAGCCGAAGGAGCCGCTGTGGTTTCTCAAGGCGCCGAATGCCTATTGGCCGGCCAACAAGCCGATCCAGCGCCCTGCCACCTACGCCGGAAAGATCATTTACGAAGGCGAGCTCGGCATCGTCATCGGCAAGAAATGCTTCGACATTTCGGAAGCCGAGGCCGGCGACTACATCTTCGGCTATACCTGCGTCAACGACGTCACCGCCGTCGATCTGCTGCGCAAGGACAAGTCGTTCGAACAATGGGCGCGCGCCAAGAGTTTTGACACGTTCGGCGTGTTTGGCCCCGTGATCGCGACCGGCCTCGATCCGCTCAAACTGTCGGTGAAAACCATCCTGAACGGCAAGGAGCGGCAGAACTACCCGGTCGCCGACATGTTCTTCCCGCCGCACCGGCTGGTCGCCGCGATCTCGAAGGACGTGACGCTGATGCCGGGCGACATCATCGCCTGCGGCACCTCGCTCGGCGCCGGCACCATGGCTGACGCCCATAATGTCGTCGACATCGTGATCGACGGCGTCGGCAGCCTCTCCAATGTGTTCGACCAGGTGCTGCCAAGTCCGTATCTGCTGGGTGGGCCGCCCCCGCAGAAGAAAATCTGCGTGGTCGGCGCCGGCGCCATCGGCGGCCTGCTCGCGGCTAAATTCGCGCTGGCTGGCGAAGACGTCACCGTGATCGACCAGGGCGCCCATCTCGCCGCGATCCAGAAGAACGGCCTCAAGCTGGAGTGGCATGACGGCAAGGTCCAGACCGCCCGAATGAAAGCCGTCAACAAGCCGGCGGACGCCGGCAAGCAGGATATCGTGGTGCTGGCGGTGAAGGCCCACTTCCTCGATCAGGTCGTGCGCGACATCGACGCGCTGCTCGGCCCCGACACCATCGTGCTGACGGTGCAGAACGGCCTGCCGTGGTGGTATTTTCAAAGACTCGGCGGCCCCTACGACAACCACAGACTGGACAGCCTAGATCCCTCGGGCGTCCTGACCAGTCATATCGACCCGAAGCGGCTGATCGGCTGCGTGGTCTATCCCGCGGCGGCGGCCACAGCACCGGGCGTCATCCACCATGTCGAGGGCGATCGCTTCCCCGTAGGCGAACTCGACGGCAAGGAGACCCCGCGCGTCCGCGAATTGCACGACGTCTTCATCAAGGCCGGGCTGAAATCCATGGTGCTGCCGGATATCCGTTCCGAGATCTGGCTGAAGGCATGGGGCAATCTGTCGTTCAACCCGATCTCGGCGCTGACCCACGCCACGCTGGTGGACATCTGCCAGTTCGCCGAAACCCGCGCGCTGGCGGCCGCCATGATGAAGGAAGCGCAGGACATCGCGCAGAAGCTCGGCGTCACCTTCCGCGTCAGCATCGACAAGCGCATCGCCGGCGCGGAAGCGGTCGGCGCGCACAAGACCTCGATGCTGCAGGACGTCGAGGCCGGCCGTTCGCTGGAGACCGAGGCGCTGATCGGCTCGATTCTGGAAATGGCGAGGCTGACCCATACGCCAGCGCCCGCCATCGAATCCGTCTATGCGCTGGTCAAACTGCTCAACAAGGTCATGTTGCTGGAGGGCGGCGGCGTGAAGGTGGAGAAAATCGGCAAGGCGGCTTGAGGACGCGGCGGTCGCGCGGGCTGTCCCGGCTACTCCGGCGGCGTGGCCAGGAAACGGTCACGCTCTTCCTGCACGGAATATGGGGTCGGTATGGGATCGCCTGGGGCATCGGCCGATGAATCGAGGCAGAGACGCAGCATCCGTGCCAGCTCTGCCCGCCGGTACGGCTTCACCAGCAAGTGGATGTCGGACGAAACCTGGCCGTTCCGACTGAGGGCGTCATAGGTATAGCCCGACGTGAACAGCACCCGCAGCGAGGGCCGCCGCACGGCCATCGCTTCGGCGAGCTGTCGGCCGTTCAGTTTTCCCGGCATTACGATATCGGTGAACAGCAGATCGAAATCCGCGCCCGTCTCCTCGATGGCCAGGGCTTCAGCCGCATTCGACGCCACCAGGACATTGTAACCGAGGCTCTGAAGCTGGGCGACCACGGAGGCACGCACGCTGGGATCATCCTCCACACAAAGGACGATTTCGGCGCCGCCCGGCGATTGCAGATCGTCAACCGGCGGCGGCTCGAGGCCTCTCTCCTCCGCCCGCGGCAGATAGATACTGAAGCTGGTCCCCCGACCTGCCTCGCTGCGACATTCGATATTGCCACCGGACTGCTTGGCGAAGCCGAACACCATGCTGAGCCCGAGCCCGGTGCCCTGGCCGGTTTCCTTGGTCGAAAAAAACGGCTCAAAAATCTTGTCGCGGATGGCTTCCGGAATGCCGGTGCCGGTGTCGGTCACCTCGACGACGACGTAATCGCCGGGATGATCCAATCCCCTGGCAGCGCCGGCTGGCCCGTCCAACGTGATATTGTTGGTTGCAAGCGTCAACTTTCCGCCGTCGGGCATGGCGTCGCGGGCGTTGATGGCGAGATTGACCAGCGCGGAACTGAGCTGGCCGGGATCGACATGCGCCGGCCACAGATAATCGCTCAGGTTGGCATGGATCTCGATCTGCCTGCCGAGCGTCGGCTCCAGCAGTTTGGTGGCTTCTTTCACCAGTTCGTTAACGTCGATCGTTGCGGGCTGCAGCCGCTGCTTCCTTGCAAAGGAGAGCAGATTTGCCGTGAGCTCCGCCCCCCTATCGGCTGCTTCGCCGATCATCCGGGCAATCGAGGCGAGATCCGGCCGGTCCTTGACGCCTTCGGCGAGAAGGTCGATCGTGCCTGTGATCACCGTAAGCATGTTGTTGAAGTCGTGAGCGATACCGCCGGTAAGCTGGCCCACCGATTCCATCTTCTGCGCCTGGATCAGCTGCTCTTCGGCGGCCAGCCTGGCGGTAATGTTCCTGAAGAACGCGTTCATGATGTAGCCGTCGCCGCGACGTAACGCTGCAATCGACACTTCGACAAAAATCTCGCTGCCGTCGCGGATCAATGCGGGCGCCTCGTACCGCCAGCCCGGCGAGCCGGCATCGACCTCCTTCAGGAATCTTGTGAATTCTTGCCTGTTCAATGCGCGCCGCCGTTGCGGAACGATGACCTCGCGCGCGATCAGGCCGACAACCTCCGCGCGGGCCCAGCCGAACATGGCCTCCGCGTTCGGACTCCACTCGGTGATGGTACCGGTGTCATCGATCTGGATGAAAGCGTCGAGTGCAGTGTTGATGATGGCCTGCGCCATCTGCTCGCTGTCGACCAGGGACTGATGCGCTCGCCGCTGCGCGGTGATATTGCGGAAGACGGTTACAGCGCCGCGCAGCGTGCCGGATTCGTCTCTTAGCGGCCTTGCGTTGGCGACGATGTAAGCCTGAACGTGGGGCCCCTCCTGTTGAACGACGAATTCCATATCGTCCACGCTTTCGCCGCGCAGCGCCCGCGCCAGCGCCGAACTCGCAGCCGGCAGGGGCGTCACCCCGTCCGGATAGAAATAGCCGAACCGGCGCAATGCCCGGGCCGTATCGGCGTCCGGATCGATCTCGAGCAGACCACGGGCAGCGGCGTTGGCGATCACGATCCGTCCGCTTTCGTCGGCGACCAGCACGGGGTCGCCGATGCTGGCGATGGTATTTTCGAGCAGCGCCTGCTTCGCCCTGAGCTCGGCTGCCATCCCCGCGAATTCCTCCGCGAGAATGCGGATCTCCGCACTGCCGCCCGACGGCAGCACCTTCAGTTCGCCGCGCGACAGACCTTTCACCGCACCGGTTATCTGCACCAGCGGTTCGGATAACGAGCGCGCCAGAACGACCGCGAGGACAACCGCCAGCAGAACCGCAAACCCGCCGCCGATCTGCGCGGAACTGCTCACTGCGGCGAGGCCGTGATCGAGCCTCGCATAATCGGCGGCAACAAGAACCGTCAAGCCGGGGTGACCGGCAAGCGGCACCGCCGCCCGACCGAAACCAACCCGCTTGCCGCTGCGGTCCTCCCGGAATTCGCCCTTGTTGGCGGAACCTGCCGGCGCCGGATCGAGTCCCGGAAAATCGTCCTGGATGCGCGCCGGAGCGCCAGACCCGCGACGGCTGCCTGGATCGAACAGATAGTCGCCGTCGGCGTTGACGAGAAGGAACTCGGCCTCGGCGCTCATCTCCGCCCGAATCCGCTCGAACCTCGGTGCAACGTCGAGATCGATTACGCCGATGCCGAGTACTTGTTCGCTGGCGGTCCAGAGCGGCACGGCGACGTGAAATACCGGACGGGCAGGACCGTCGGCATCGCCATTTTTCCGCCGCTCGGCGGGCGAGGCGTAAACGCTGTATTTTGGCTGGCCGATCGCTCGCTTGAAATAGTCGGTTTCGCCCACCTGCTTGAGATCGGCGTCAGGCACGATGCGGATCGCGCCGCCTGGCCCTTCGCGGACCACGCGCAGCAGTTCCCGGCCGCCATCGGCGACGCCTACAATGCGGATCCCGGCATATTCCGACTTCGCTTTCAGCACCCGCGAAAGCCGTGCCGCAATATCTTGCCGAATCTCCTTGTCGGTTTGCGGCACGAACGGGACGGAGGTTCTCGCGACACCCAGTTGCGCCACGCCGTTCGAATTCTGCAGGGATGCGACGTCCTGGCCGACACTGTTCAGTAACATTTCCAGATTCGATGCGACCAGCATGGCCTTGGTGGCAAGCCGGTCGAGCGCCATTGGAAGCGCGGCGCCGGTCATCGAGCGGTAGGTGATGAAGCTCAGAACAACGGTCGTCACCAGCACCAGCGACACCATCGCGAGCGCCAGCCTGGTCGACAGCCTCATACCACCGGCCACTTGTTTCGCCTTGTTCTCGATTTCTTGCGCTGGGTAACCGGACTTTGGTTGGCGTCGGCAGCGCAAAGCTACATCCGATGCCCGCGGCTTCGTTATCTCAAAATCGGTGCCATCAACATCAATCTCCAATCCCGTAGAATTACGGGGTCGACGCACCCATACATCGATTGCCAAAATGCCGGCCGGGGACGGCTAGCCGGCCCGCTTGTGCGCCACCAGCGCGTCGCCGAACGCCTGAAACAGCGCGCGGTTGATCGGATTGCGCTGCGGATCGTATTCCGCATGCCACTGCACGCCGAGCGCGAAGCCCGGCGCATCCGCAATCCGGATCGCCTCGATCGTGCCGTCCTCGGCGACCCCCTCGACCACCACCCGTTCGCCGGGCTCCAGGATACCCTGGCCGTGCAGCGAATTGACGCGGATGGTCTCGCACCCCAGCAGTGTTGCAAAGGCGCCGCCGGCAACCAGATTGACGTCATGGCGGTCGGCGAAAACCACCGTGGGATCCGGATGGATTTCGCCGCTCTCCAGCCGCGGCATCCGATGGTTGATGCGCCCTGGCAATTCCCGGATTTCGGGGTGCAGCGAGCCGCCAAAGGCAACGTTCATCTCCTGCAGGCCGCGGCAGATGCCGAACAAGGGTATGCCGCGCGCGACACAGGCCTGCGACAGCGCCAGCGCCAGGCCATCGCGCGACAGGTCGTAGGGTTCGTGGCTGGGATGCGGTTCGGCGCGAAAATGCGTCGGGTGAACGTTGGCGCGGGCGCCGGTCAGGATCACGCCGTCGACCACATCCAGCAGTGCACCGATATCGGTAATTTCGGAGCAGCCGGCGAACATCAGCGGCAGCGCGCCGGCCACTTCGGCCACCGCGCGAAGGTTGCGCTCGCCGGTCATCTGCGTCGCAAACCGATCCTCGACGCGATAGGCGTTGGCGATCACCCCGACGACCGGCCTCCTCATTGCCTGGCTTCCAATCTCACGTCGCAAATCTCGCATAGATTAATCGGGCTGGATCATGCCTGCCGCCCCGTACCGGATCAATATGCCACGCCGGAGCGCGGGCCTGCATTGCTATTTCCGTGTGAATGCATCCCTGGAATCGATGACCTCGCCGGTCCGCACTCCCGCTGCCTGGAGCGCCTTTTCCGCCGCCTTGCCCGCCGCCTCGTCGGCACCATTCAACCACGGCAATCTGGCCTCGATGCCGCGGGTCACGGGATCGCCCAGCGGACCGCCGAAATCGAGCGGCCAGACGCCATTCGGCACCACCTCGGCCGAAATGCCGCGGAGCCGGATGCCCTTCCCCAGCACGCCCTCGATATTGTCGGGTTGTACCCGGCGTGCGGAAGCGGGATCGGCGGGGTCGGTAAAGCTGACCAGCACCGGGATCACCTCCCCCGTCACCGGCACCGTGCCCGTCATTCGGCTCATCTGGTTGAACGACACATTACGTCCCGCGGCCTTGTAGGCCCGCAATGCAACGTAGTTGATCTCGTCAAGGTCGAGCGATTTGTCGATATGGGCCAGCAAGGCCACCAGGTTCTTGCCGCCGCCGAGATCGACGAACACGGCATCGCCTTTGGTGCTGGTCTTGCCGCCGCGGCTGTAACTGCGGTCGGGATGCACCGCCATGATGCCGGAGGCGGATTTGACGCCTTCGGGCGTCTCCACCTCGACCGTCAGGCGGTATTTGTGATTGGGCCGGTTGATCCTGATCTGGTCGCCGACGACCAGCGCGGCCAGCAACAGCAGCGGACCGACGTATTTGAAGTTCATACCGATCGTCCCTCGCCGACCCGCGGCCGGATCCCGCGCCTCGCTTGGCACAACCGACGCGCCAGCGTCAAACCGGCGCCTTCCGCGCTTGATCCCGGGCGCATTTCGCACAAGAGTGCCGCCGGAAATCGGTTTGAGGGGGAATCAACGTGGCAGTCTCGGCTGACGATCGACTTCGGGCCCGCAACGACCTGGCGTGGTCGATATCGGTCGGCGGCATCGGCATCGTCGTATTCGCAGCCCTGTTGCTGTTCACGTGGCATTTCGCGGCGACGCTGTTTCTGATTTTCGCCGGCATGCTGCTTGGCGTCGCGCTCAACGCCATGACCCACATGCTCGGCACCGTTGTCAGGCTGCCGCACGCGCTGCGGCTGACGGTGGTCTGCCTGGTGCTGGCAGGCATGCTGACGGGCGTGGTGTTCCTCGGCGGCGCCACCATCGGCAAACAGGCCGCCGTACTCAGCGATACGATCAAGTCGCAACTGGTCAACGTCAAGGCTTTCCTGGAGAAGAACGGCATCGACACCAGTTATCTCGAGCTCGGCAATCTCGCCGCGCCGGCCGCCTCCTCGACCCCCGAAGCATCGGCAACGCCGGCCGCGCCGGTCCCGCATAACCTTCCGAGCGCGGGCGCCATCGCCTCCGGTGGCGGCGCGATCGTGAGCCAGACGCTGAAAGTGCTGCTCGGCACCGTCAGTGCGGTCGGCAATTTCTTCATTGTGCTGTTTCTCGGGCTGGCGTTCGCGGCGCAGCCCGCGGTCTATCGAAAAGGGCTGTTGTACATGGCCCCGGCGCGCCACCGTGCCCGCGCGACCGCGATCGTCGACCGCATCGGCGAAACGCTGGAGCGCTGGCTGATCGCGCAGATCGTCACGATGCTCGCGGTGTTCTTCGTGACCTGGATCGGCCTGAAGCTCATCGGGATCGAGAGCGCGTTCATTCTGGGGATCCAGGCCGGGTTGCTGGCCTTTATTCCGACCATCGGCGCGCTGATCGGCGGCTTGATCGTGGTGCTGGCGAGCCTCGCCTCCGGATGGGTCGCAGGCGCCAGCGCGTTCGTGCTCTTCATGGGCGTCCACGCGCTGGAGAGCTATATCCTGACCCCGATCATCCAGCGTCACGCGCTGGACATCCCTCCTGCCACGCTATTCGCTTTCCAGATCCTGCTGGGCGTCGTGTTCGGCATCTGGGGCCTGGCGCTGGCGCTGCCGCTGATGGCAATCGCCAAGGTCATGATCGATCACTTCAAGGCCGGGGAACAATCGCCCGACACGACGGCGGCTTTCAGGCCGGCGTCGAGGTGAGCACCGTCTGGGTATGCTCGACCTCGGGCGGCGAGGTAAAATACTGCCCGACCAGCCCGCGCCACTCCGCAAAGTTCTCCGAGCCGCGGAAATCGACGGTGTGGTTCTCGAGGGTCTCCCATTTGGCCATCAGGCGATAACGCTGCGGCTTCTCGATCGAGCGATGCAGCTCGAAGCTGTGAAATCCCTTGGCGCGGCCGAAGGCTGCGCGGGCCTTGGCAACCGCCGCCTCGAAATCCTTTTCGGAGCCGGGCTTGATGTCGATCTGTGCGATTTCGGTGATCATCGGGGACGGCCTTTCGCTGGAGAATGGACGTCTCTAGCCCAGCCGGTCGCAAAGAAAAAGGGCGCCTTGCGGCGCCGCGGCATGCCCGTTTCGCACGGATACCTAGCTGAAGAACAGTACCGTGCCTGCGACCACCAGGGTGCAGCCGGCGAACATCGCCAGCGGCCAGCGGCTGCGCGGCGCGCCATAGCGGCCCTGCGCCCGTCGTTGGCTGATCAGCGCCGTTTCATATTCGTCCGACGTCGAGAACATGCAGGCGAATCCACCACGCGCCGATGCGGCTGCGGCTTCGAGCGACATCAGGGCGGCGTTGGCGCGATGGCTGCGGGCTGTATCCATGCCAGCATGATATCGATGGAATGGTAAACGCAAGGTTACCGCCCGCGCTTACGCGGGTTGCGTAACCGCGGGCTTCTGCGGTTGACGCGAAATACCCGCGGTCTTGCGCCGCCAGTTTTCCAGCGACAGTGGCAGCTCCTCCGCCGCCTCGACGCGGTTGCGACCGCCGCGTTTGGCCTGATAGAGCGCGGTATCGGCCGCGGCCAGCAGCACCTCGAGCTCGGTGCCGGCGGGGCCGCCGGCCACCCCGATGCTGACGGTGGTGTCGACCGGCCCGGTCTCGTCGACGATCCCCGAGCTTTCAAACGCCTCGCGGACGCGTTCGGCGGCGACGACGCCCTCTTCCAGCGAACAGGGCAGCAAGGCGGCGAACTCCTCGCCGCCGATTCGTCCCGACAGGTCGCTGATGCGCAGCCCGTTGACCACGACGGCGGCGAACAGCTTCAGAATCTCGTCGCCCGCCGGGTGGCCGAAGCGGTCATTGATCGACTTGAAATGGTCGATGTCGAAGATCATCACCGTCACTGGACGGCCGGCATTGGCCTCACGGTCGATCACCCGCGAACACGCCTCGGCAAAGCCGCGGCGGTTGAACATGCCGGTCAGGGGATCCATCGATGCCGCGGTCTTGTGCGCGGTCACCGCGCGGTCCGACACCAGCATGAAGATCACGAACACGGTGCCGACCGCGTAGAGCACGAGCTCGATGGAGAACACCGTCACCCAGATGCTGCCTGAGAACGTTGCATCATGCGCGTGCAGGAGATCGCCGAGCAGGATCGGCAGCATCAGCACGAAACCGTGCAGCATCGGAACCACGATCGCCGGCCAGCGCTTTTGCAGCGCCCGGCGCCGGTCCGACCACAGCTCGGTCGCGGTCAGCGCCGCATAGGCAGCCACGATGCCGGCGCCGATGGTCATGCGCATGGCGGAGGCTTCCGGCGCCAGCGTCATGACGGCGGCGATCCAGGCGATCGCGCCCAGCACCAGCCCGGGCAGATTGGGCTTGCGGCCATGGAAGACGCGCGACGCGTTCCAGACCATGCCGCAGGCCACGAAGCCGACGGCGTTGAGCGCCAGCGAAAGCACCTCGCCGAACGCGCCAGCGGCGAGTGTCCACAGCGCGACGGATGCCGCGCCGAGCAGATAGGCGGTGCCCCACCATTTCAGCGCCGGGATATGCTCCTGCTTGCCGAAAAACAGCAGCATGGCTCCCAGCATGGCCGCAACCATCGTGGCAACGAGATACAGCGTGGAAATATCGAGCGACATGGTCCACCGGAGGTTTGTGATGCGCCGGCAGCCGGCGCGCTTGAAATCAGCCCCGCGCCGTCACCGTGGCCCACGCTAGTACCGCGCTTCTTCGAAATTCGTTTGCACGCATACGAAAGTTTTCAGGAAAAACTGCGTCAACTGTTCGGCAAATGCCCAGCAAAAAGGGCGCCCGAAGGCGCCCTTTGGTATTCCTGACAGGCAGCATTCGCTGCCGGTTCGAAGCAATCAGCGCTTCGAGAACTGGAACGACTTGCGGGCCTTGGCACGGCCGTACTTCTTGCGCTCGACGACGCGGGAGTCGCGGGTCAGGAAGCCACCCTTCTTCAGGACGCCGCGCAGATCCGGCTCGAAATAGGTCAGCGCCTTGGAGATGCCGTGACGCACGGCACCGGCCTGGCCCGACAGACCACCACCGGCAACGGTGCAGATCACGTCGTACTGGCCCGCGCGCGCGGCGGCGACCAGCGGCTGCTGGATCATCATCCGCAGCACCGGGCGGGCGAAATAGACTTCGACCTCACGGGTGTTGACGATGACCTTGCCGGCGCCGGGCTTGATCCAGACGCGGGCAACCGCATCCTTGCGCTTGCCGGTGGCATAGGCACGGCCCTGCTTGTCGACCTTCTTGACGTATTTCGGCGAATCCGGCGCGGCCGTCTTCAATGCCGACAACTGGTCGAGAGACTGCATGGTATCGGACATCTTATGCGGCCCTCATGTTCTTGCGATTCATCGAAGCGACGTCGAGCGATTCGGGTTGCTGGGCTTCATGCGGATGCTCGGCTCCGGCATAGACGCGCAGATTGCCCATCTGCACCCGGCCGAGCGGGCCGCGCGGGATCATGCGCTCGATGGCCTTCTCGACCACGCGCTCGGGGAAACGACCCTCGAGGATCGACTTGGCGGTGCGTTCCTTGATGCCGCCGATGAAGCCGGTGTGATTGTAATACACCTTGTTCTCGCGCTTGCGACCGGTCAGCACGACATGCGCCGCGTTGATGATGATGACATGGTCACCGCAATCGACATGCGGCGTGTAGATCGGGAGATGCTTGCCGCGCAGGCGCGTGGCGACAATGGTGGCGAGCCGGCCGACGACCAGACCTTTGGCGTCGATCAGCACCCACTTCTTCGTCACCTCGGCGGGCTTGGCCGAAAACGTTTTCATGTGAGGGAATCCGTAAAAAGGGGACATCAGGCGCATCAGCGCCGAACTGCGCGGTTTCTAGATGGCTCCACCGCACGCGTCAACGCCCACGATGCATAATTAAAGCAACGAAAACAAAGTCTTAAAAATATGGTGCTATAGTACCGTCCAAAACACTAAGTATTTGGAATGGAATAGGTCGATGTCACATGGGCAATCGGATCGGGCGACGTCCCCGACAGCAGGTTGACCTCGCCGACCGCCAGCCGCTTGCCGAGCTTCAAAAGCCGGGCTTCGGCGAGGATATCCTGGCCGGCCTGCCCCTTGCGCAGAAAATTGATGTTGAGGTTGGTGGTCACGGCAAGGCCGATCGGGCCGATCGCCGACAGCAGCACCACATACATGGCGCAATCGGCCAGCGCCATCAGCGTCGGCCCCGAAACCGTCCCGCCCGGACGAAGCATCCGCGCGCTGTAGCGCTGCCGCAGCAGGCAGGTCGTTCCGTCAGCGCTTTCGATCGTGGTGTCGCCGCTGCCGAAGGATTGCGGAAATTCGACACGAAGGAACTCCTCCAGCTCAGCCACGCTCATTTTCACAACTGCCATGTTATTCCTGCCATGTCGCTCCCGTTACGCTCCCGCCTGCCCTCGCCTCGCCCCGCCGGGCTTGTTACAGTATGGTGACGCACCTGCCCTAGTGGAAATTTCCGATGCCCGCCCAAACCGCCCGCGCCGCTACGCCCCCATCCCCGATCCTGCTGCGGGAGACGGTTGGCAGCATCGCGGTGCTTACGCTCAACCGCTCCGCGGCCCGCAACAGCCTGTCGGAAGGCCTGATCGCCGAACTGCACGGCGCGCTGAAGCAAATCCACGACGACAAAAGCGTGCGCGCGGTGGTGATCGCGGCCATCGGCCCGGCCTTCTCCGCCGGCCACGACATGAAGGAACTGACCGCACGCCGCAGCGATGCCGATCGCGGCCGCGCCTACTTCGCCACCCTCATGAACGCCTGCAGCGCCATGATGCAGGCGATCGTGCAGCTGCCGAAACCGGTGGTCGCCGCCGTGCAGGGCATCGCGACCGCGGCCGGATGCCAGCTCGTGGCGAGCTGCGATCTCGCCGTGGCGTCGGAGGCCGCGACCTTTGCCACGCCCGGCGTCGATATCGGGTTGTTCTGCTCGACGCCGATGGTGGCGCTGTCGCGCAACGTGCCGCGCAAGCAGGCGATGGAAATGCTGCTGACCGGCGAGCCGATCGCAGCGACGACGGCGCGCGACATCGGCCTCGTCAACCGCGTGGTGGCCGCCGGCACCGAACGCGACGCCGCGATCGCATTGGCGCAAAAGGTCGCGCTGAAATCCGCCTACACGATCAAACTCGGCAAGGAAGCGTTTTACCGCCAGGCCGAAATGAACCTCGCTGACGCCTATCGCCATGCAGCCGAAGTGATGACCGAGAACATGATGGCCCGCGACGCCGAGGAAGGCATCGGCGCCTTCATCGAGAAGCGTAAGCCGACATGGCAGGACAAATAGACCGTCATTCCGGGGCGATGCGAAGCATCGAACCCGGAATCTCGAGATTCCGGGTCTGGTGCTAACGCACCATCCCGGAATGACGGAGAATGAAATGGCTGCTGCAAATGAATCACGACAATTACGACGACAACTATATCCGCGGCATTCTCAATGGCGTGAAGTCGATCGCGATGGTCGGCGCGTCACCGGTCAATGTGCGGCCGAGCTATTTTGCGTTCAAATATCTGGCGCAACGCGGCTATGACATGATTCCGGTCAATCCCGGTCATGTCGGCAAGAACCTGCTCGACAAGCCCTTCGTCGCTTCGCTCGGCGATATCGGCCGCCCCGTCGACATGATCGATATTTTTCGCAATTCGACTCACATCATGCCGGTCGTCGAGGAGGCGCTGCGGCTCGATCCGCTGCCGAAGGTGATCTGGATGCAGCTCGGCGCCCGCGACGATGCCGCGGCGGCCAGGGCGGAGGCCGCGGGTATCAAGGTCGTGATGAACCGCTGCCCCAAGATCGAATATGGCCGGCTGTCCTCGGAGATTTCCTGGATGGGCGTCAATTCGCGCACCCTGAGTTCGAAGCGCGCGCCGATGCCGACCCAGGGCATGCGG
>CALROE020000006.1:0-18617 GCA_943369715.1 Bradyrhizobium ivorense | reverse complement strand
ATCGTCAACGGCCCCGGCGAATCCAAGCATGCCGATATCGGCATCTCCTTGCCCGGCACTGGCGAAACCCCGGCCGCCCCCGTATTCGTCGACGGCAAGAAATTCCGCACCCTGCGCGGTCCCAACATCGCTGGCGAGTTCAAGGCGATGGTGATCGACTATATCGACCAGCGCTATGGCGCGGCTTCGAACGTGCCGGTGACCGCGGCGGAGTAGGGCACCTGTAGCCCGGATGGAGCCAGCGGGCCGCGCCAATGCGCGGCCGATGGCGCAATCCGGGAGCGGTGCAAGAAAAAGTCCCGGATTGCGCTTCGCTCCATCCGGGCTACGATGCCGGCCAATAAAAAAAGCCGGAGGTCGCCCCATGAGCTCGCTATCCAGCAAACAAGGCCCGCGCTATCGCCACGCCCCGGGCGAAGAAGCCCCCTATGAAACCATCGGCGTCGAAAAACTCACCCCGATCATCGGCGCGGAAATCTCCGGCGTCGATCTCGCGGGCTCCCTTTCCAACCGGACCATGGACGAGATCCATCGCGCGCTTGCCGAAAACCTCGTGATTTTCTTCCGCGATCAGCACATCACGCCGCAACAGCATCTCGCCTTCGGCCGAAAATTCGGCGAGCTGCACATTCATCCCGCCGCCCCCCATGAGGGCGACGATCCCGCGCTGATGAAGATCTATGCCGACAAGGACTCACCACGCGCCAATGGCGAGGGCTGGCATTCCGACGTGTCCTGCGACGTCGAGCCGCCGATGGGCTCGATCCTCTATATCAGGCAGTGCCCGCCGCGGGGCGGCGACACGCTGTTCGCCAACATGTATGCGGCGTACGAATCGCTGTCGGAGCGGATGAAGGCCTATCTCGACGGCCTCACAGCACTGCATGACGGCGAATCGACCTATCGCGGGCTCTACGCCAATTACGGCGTCGCCGACCGGCCGGCCTATCCGAGCGCCGAACATCCTGTGGTGCGGACCCATCCGGTGACGGGCAAGAAGGCGCTCTACGTCAACCGCGGTTTCACCAAACACATCATCGGCATTCCGCGCGACGAGAGCGACGCCATGCTGGCCTATCTCTGGCAGCATTGCGAAAATCCGCTGTTCCAGTGCCGCTTCCGCTGGACCGAAAACGCCATCGCGTTCTGGGACAACCGCTGCGCCCAGCACCGCGCGATGTGGGACTACTGGCCGCACACCCGTTCCGGCACCCGCGTGACGGTGAAGGGCGAGCGGCCGGTGTAGACGATCGTGTAGGGTGGGCAAAGGCGCACCTTCGCGCCGTGCCCACCATCCATCAACGAGCGCAATGGTGGGCACGCTTCCGCCTTTGCTCTTCGAGCTAAGGCTGCAGCTTTGCCCACCCTATGCATGCCGCACCCGCGTTGACGGCCCGCGCCGCCTGCGTCAATCTCCGTCAAAACCGAAGCAACTCCCGGAGGAAACCGATGCTCCGCGCCGAGGACAACAAATTCCTGACCGAAAGCAATGCCGACACGCCGATGGGCGAGTTGTTGCGCCGCTTCTGGCTCCCCGTGCTGCTCTCCGAGGAATTGCCTGACGCCGACGGCACCCCGAAGAAGATCGTCGTGATGGGCGAGGAGCTTCTGGCCTTCCGCGACTCGCGCGGCGTGGTCGGGGTCATCGACCAGTATTGTCCGCATCGCGGCGCCAATCTCTGGCTCGGCCGTAACGAGGAATGCGGCATCCGCTGCGTCTATCACGGCTGGAAATTCGACACCGACGGCCGCTGCGTCGACATGCCGACCTCATACCCCGATCTCAATGCCAAGGACCTGATCCGCATCAAATCCTATCCGGTGCGCGAATGGGGCGACATGATCTGGGCTTATATGGGTCCGGCGGATTCGATGCCGGAATTGCCCGACATGGAAATGGCGCTGGTGCCATCATCGCACCGCTACGTCTCGAAGAAATGGCAGGACTGCAACTGGGTGCAGGCGCTGGAAGGCTCGATCGACACCGCGCATTTCACCTTCGCGCATCTGAGCTTCGAGAAAGAGGAGAACGAGATCCTCGACATCAAGAAGCACTTCGTCAATCCGCTGACGCGGGTCGCCACCGATCACATGCGCTGGATCGCCGAGGATCCGCGGCCGGTGATCAAAATCATTCCGCATGAGGCGGGGCTGACCATCGGCGGCGGCCGCCTCACCGGCAGCGACGACATCTACTGGCGTATCGCCCAGTTCCTGATGCCGGTGCATGCCTATGCGCCGAGCGCGATGCCCGGCGAAAATATCTTCGGGCAAAGCTTCATTCCGGTGACCGACACCAATTGCTGGATCTACACCTATGCCTGGA
Organism: Bradyrhizobium ivorense; assembly: GCA_943369715.1. Lineage (GTDB taxonomy): Bacteria > Pseudomonadota > Alphaproteobacteria > Rhizobiales > Xanthobacteraceae > Bradyrhizobium > Bradyrhizobium ivorense_A. The sequence continues at coordinate 16,291 of CALROE020000006.1, read as the reverse complement.
ATCCGGAGCGCCCGATCACGCAGGCCGAACGCGACGCCTATGGCCGCGGCAATGGCGTGATCTCCGAGGTCGACGAAAACTACCTCCCGCTGAGGAACAAATCGAACGACTATCTGATCGACCGCAAGCTGCAGAAGACCAGCAGCTACACCGGCATCAAGGGCGTCTCCGAACAGGACGCCGCGGTGCAGGACAGCCAGGGCCCGATCGCCGACCGCACCCGCGAGCATCTCGGGCCGACCGATCTCGGCATCATGCATTTCCGCAAATTGGTGATGGATGCCGCCCGCGCGCTGCAGCAGGGCACGCCGCCCGCGCAACTGGCGCATCAGGACCGCTACGCCGTGCGCTCCGGCGCCTGCGTCACCAGCAAGACCAAGGACCTGCCCGCCGTCATGGTCGAGCGCTTTGGCGATGTCGCGGGATATGTCGGACGGCCGCGTACTGCGGCGGCGGAATAATTTTTCTCCGTCATTGCGAGCCAACGGGTCGCGCGAATGCGCGCCCGATGACAGGCTCCGCGAAGCAATCCATCTTACGGCTTGTGGTACGAAAGCTGGATTGCTTCGTCGCAAGTGCTCCTCGCAATGACGGAAGTCCTACACCGCCATCCTGCGATATTCCCGGTTGGCCAGGCTCGCTTCCTCCAGATCGAGATCGCGTTCGATCCGTCGCCTGGTCTCGTCGGTGATCTTGCCGTCGCGCAGCAGGACGTGGATGAATTTCCGCTCCGCCGCGATCAGCTCCCGCGTCAGGTCGGTGCCATCAGCCGAGGCATCGTGCCGGTCGGGATCGAGGCTGTCAGGCAGTTGGTTGGCGCGGGTCTCATGCCGCGCGCGCAGCAGTTTGACCACTTCTTCGGACAGTTCGCGGTCGTCGGTCATGGCATCGAGCGACGCCAGCGCGGCGCCGAGCGCCTCGCGCCGGGCGGCGATTTCCGCCTCGTGGTCCGCGCGATGTTCGTCGCGGCCGGCATCCGCGATGCCGAGCCATCTCACGACAAGCGGCAGCCCGAGCCCCAGACCGACCAGCGTGATGAAGATGACGCCGAACGAAACGAACAGGATCAGGTCGCGATACGGGAAGCCCTCGCCGTTCGGGAGCGCGAGCGGCAGCGCCAGCGCCGCGGCCAGCGAGACCGCGCCGCGCACGCCGGTAAACGCGATGACGAAGGTGGTGCGCCACGACGGCGACGGGTCGCGCGCCCGCAGCCGCCGGCTCATCAGCCGCGGCAGATAGGTGGCGGGATAGACCCAGGCGAAGCGGGCGATAATGATGATCGCCGCGACCAGTGCGGTCGCGATCAGGATGTCATCCAGCGGAAACGCCTTCGATTTCTCGAACAGCAACCGCATCTGGAATCCGGTCAGCAGGAACAGCAGGCCCTCGATCAGATAGATCACGAGGTCCCAGAAGAAGATGCCCTGCAGCCGTGTGGCCGAGGAGATCAGCAGCGGGCCGTTCCAGCTGATATAGAGCCCGCAGGCCACCGTGGCGATCACGCCGGAGCCGCCGAAATGGTGCGGGATCCAGAACGCGATATAGGGCGTCAGCAGCGACAGTGTGATCTCCACCTGCGGGTCCCGCGCGCGATGCCGCATCCGCAACGAGAGCCAGCCGATGGCGGCGCCGAACAGCAGTTCGGCGATAATGATGACGGCGAAGGTGCCGGTCGCTTTCGGCAGCGAAAACAATCCCGTTGAAATCGCCGCCACCGCGAAGCGGTACAGGATCAGCGCGGTGGCGTCGTTGGCGAGGCCCTCGCCCTAGAGGATGACGAGGATGCGGCGCCGCAGCCCGAGCTTGCGGGCGAACGCCAGCGGCGCGACCACGTCGGGAGGTGCGACGATGGCGCCGAGCAGGAAGCCGACGTTCCACGGCAGCCCGATCAGATAATGCGTCGCGGTGGCGACCGCGCAGGCGGTGAAGATCACGCAGCCGACCGAGAGCAGGATGATGGGACGCAGATTGGATTTGAATTCGCGCCAGCTCATGGCGACGCTGGCCGAATAGATCAGCGGCGGCAATACCACCAGCAGCACCAGCTCCGGCGGCAATTCCAGTGTCGGCATGCCCGGCACGAAGGCCAGTGCGACGCCGGCCAGCAGCAGCAGGATGGCTGGCGCAATGTTGACGCGCCGCGCCAGCAGGGCGGTGCCCGCCAGTACCGCGAGCAGTATCAGAAAGATCTGGAATTCGGCTTCCACGTGAAATCCCCGTCCCCTCAATTCGCCCGGAAGCGGCGCGAGGTCAATGCACGGCCCGGAGCCCGTCCGGTTTCAGGAAGGCGCCCGACAAATTTGTGACCGGAGTATCCGTCATTCCGCAGAACCGGTTCGTTTCCAGCCCCGTACCACCGGAACCCTGCAGCAGATGCAGAGGGTTCAGCGCGGGAGCATCAGATGAAACAGATCGGTCAGCATGCGGTGGTGATCGGTGCGAGCATGGGCGGTCTGCTGGCCGCGCGGGCGCTGGCGGATTTCTATGCAGAAGTCACGGTGCTGGAGCGCGATACGTTTCCGCTGACCGACGTCCCGCGCAAGGGCGTGCCGCAGGGGCGTCACGCCCACGGCCTGCTGGCGCGCGGCCGCAGCGTGATCGAGGCCTTCTTTCCCGGCTGGACCGATGAGGTCGTCGCCGGCGGCGGCGTCAGGGGCGATATCGTCAAGGATGTGAGCTGGATCGGCCACCGCGTGACGATCAAATCGGCGCCGAGCGACCTGATCGGGCTATTGGCTTCGCGCCCGGTGCTGGAGGGCCACGTCAGGCGCCGGCTGCTGGCGCTGCCCAATGTGAGCGCGATTGAAAACTGCGCGGTGCAGGGACTGGTCGCCGGTGACGGCGGCACTGCCATCAAGGGCGTCCGTGTCAGGATCGGCAGCGGTTTGGAACAGAACGTCACGGCAGATCTGGTGGTCGACGCCAGCGGGCGCGGTTCGTCGAGCCCGGCATGGCTCGAGAATCTTGGTTATGTGCGGCCTGAGGAAGAGAAGATCGAGATCGGGATCGGCTACACCACGCGGCTCTATCGCCGGCGCCCAACAGATCTCGGCGGCAAGGTCGCCGTCGTGGTCGCCGGCAGCGGACCGAACTGGCGCAACGGCACCATCCTGTACCAGACCGAGGACAGCTGGATCGTGTCGGTCGGGGGCTATTTCGGCGACCATGCGCCCGACGATAACAAGATGTTCGCGGCCTATGCCGGCTCGTTACCGGTATCCGACATCCACGACATCGTCGCCCATGCCGAGCCGCTGAGCGATTTCGTCAGCTACCGCTATCCGGCCAATCTGCGGCGCCGCTACGAGCGGTTGACCCGGTTCCCCCGGGGCTATCTGGTGTTCGGCGACGCGCTGTGCAGCTTCAACCCGGTGTACGGCCAGGGAATGACGGTGGCGGCCCAGGAAGCCACGCTGCTGCAGGCCTGCCTTCGCGACGGCGACGCCGATCTGGCGCGGCGTTTCTTCCATGCGGCCAAGGTGGCGATCGATACGCCGTGGGATATCGCCGTCGGCAACGACCTGCGCCACCCTGGGGTGCAGGGGCCGCGTCCGCCGAAGGTGCGGTTCATCAACTGGTATATCGGCAAGCTGCACATGGCCGCGCGGCACGACGCAAGGCTGGCGAAGGCGTTCCTGAAAGTGGCCAATCTGGAAGCACCGCCGGCGCGGCTGTTGCGCCCCGCCGTCGTGATGCGCGTGATCAGGGGAAATCTTTTCAGGCGCTCGCGCGGCCATGAAAAGATCACCCAGGCAACGGCGCGGGGCTAGGCGCGCCTCACTCGCGCAGGTCGTAGCGGTAGGACTTCGAGACGATCTTCCAGCCGTCGGCCAGCTTCATCGCCACCAGATAGTCGGTGAAATAGCGCGGCGGCAGCTGGCAGCGCACCTTGATGAAGGCGGTGGAGTCGTCCGAGCGGTCGATGGTGACGATGAAATCCTCGCGCGCCTTGCCTTCGGCTTTTCCGGAAGGCCGCTTGCTGACGCGATCGAGCCAGTCCGGCACGGTGAGGACCTGCAGCGCACCCTTCTCCACCCAGCGCAGGTCGGCAGAGGGGTGGAAGACCTCGCCGAGCTTGCTGGCATCGCCTTCATAGAGTGCGTCGAAATAATGCTGGACGACGGCTTCGACGCTGGAACGGTCATGGCTCACGTTGGGCTCCCCTGGGTAAAATTGTTCTGGATTGGATTAAGCCACGAATGGATGAATTGCGCTACGGATGACGTGCGGTTTTGACGCAGACGTGTGGTGCGATCGGAAACGCCGAACGAAGAAATTCCTGCCGGAGAACGTGGCAAGACGCTCACGTTCCGGGTAGGATTGCGGCGTTGCATATTTGGCTGGAGATATATCGCGATGGCGATCGACACGGACCGGATCGATGACGCAGTTTTGGCATTGCTCCATCTGACCCTCCACGATCAGAACCGGGCCGGCAAGGGCTTCGATCCGGATGCATTGGCCCGGTTGCACCAAAAGGGAATGATCGACGATCCCGCCGGCGAGTCGAACTCCGTGGCATTGACCAGCGCCGGGCTGCAACGTTCGACGAAATTGTTCGAGGGGATGTTCACAAGGCAGGCCGCCGGGGAAGCCAGATATCCGCAGATCAAGGTCGATCTGGCGGATCTGAGCGGTCAGCTTTGGCCGATCCTGCGCCGGGTGAGCTACGCCATGAGCGATGCCGACGTGAATGAAGCTGACATCGAGCAATACAAGGTCGAGGTGAGGGAAAGCAGCGATCCCGTGGCTGTCAGCAGCCGGTGGGTACACGTCGAACGGACGGCAGGTTAGATTCTTACCCTGCCCTGGAGGGGTAGGGTAAAGAGAAACGTGATCGAAAAAGAGCGAACCGATGCGGTTCTGGCGGCACTAATGACAAGGAGGCCCAGTTCCGCTCGCGTCCTGGTGATCAATGTTGTCGATCAGAGCGAATTTTCGAGCGTGACCTGGCTCACAAGCCCCGCCGCGGGGTTCTGGTAGGCAGGCTCCAGTCAAGAATGGCCACGTCGCGAGAAGTGTCATGATGAATGCATCTGGATCGCTAAAATTGCACCGGTTTTTGCTTGCCGCGGCATTCCTGCTGGTGTGCCAGCCGGCATGGGCCGAAAAGCGCGTGGCGCTGGTGCTCGGCAATGCGGCATACCAGAACGTGGCGAAGCTCCCCAACCCGGTCAATGACGGCGCCGTGATCGCCGCGACCCTCAGAAACGCCGGTTTCGACATCGTCGAATCGCGGCAGGATCTGCCGGCGGCCGAAACCCGCCGCACGCTGCGCGATTTCGCCGACCGCGCCCGCGACGCCGATATCGCCGTGGTCTATTACGCCGGCCATGGCATCGAGGTGGACGGTGCGAATTATCTGATTCCGGTGGATGCGAAGCTGGAACGCGATACCGACGTCTACGACGAAGCGCTTTCGCTGGACCGTGTGCTGCTGGCGATCGAACCCGCCAAGAAGCTGCGGCTGGTGATTCTCGATGCCTGCCGCGACAATCCGTTCTCGAAGAACATGAAACGAACCGTCGCGTCGCGCGCGATCGGGCAGGGACTGGCCAAGGTCGAGCCGAACAGCCCGAACATGCTGATCGCCTATTCGGCCAAGGCCGGATCGACGGCGGCGGATGGCGACGGCAAGAACAGCCCGTTCACGGTGGCGTTGTCGAAGCATCTGACGACGCCGGGGCTCGATGTGCGCCGTGCGTTCGGCTTCGTCCGCGACGAGGTGCTGAAGACCACCAGCAACCGGCAGGAGCCGTTTGTCTATGGTTCGCTCGGCGGCGAAGACGTGCCGCTGGTACCGGCGCCCACCAGGGCGGCGCCGGCCGCCGCCGCGCCCAGCCCGCAGGCCGAAGCGCGCCGGGATTACGAACTGGCGCTGCAGATCGGCAACAAGGATGCGCTGAACGCCTTCCTGGCGCAGTACCCCGACGGCTTCTACGCCAGCCTCGCCAAGATCCAGTTGACCAAATTTGCCGCGGAGGAAGCCCGGGTCGCCGCCACCGAAAAGGCCCGGCTGGCCGAACAGGAGCGGGCGCGATTGGCTGCCGAGGGTGCCCAGAAAAGCCAGCAGGCCAAGGCGGATGCCGACGCGAAAGCGGCGGAGCAGGCCCGTATCGCTGCCGAAAAAGCCAAGCAGGTCGCGCAGGACAAGGTCGCCGAGGCCGAGCGCCGCCGCGCCGCGGCAGAACAGCCCGCGGCCGTTCCGTCCACGGCGGAGAAGGCCCAGGAAAAGGCTCAGGTCGATAAGAGTGCCGACAAGGCAACGAGTCTGGCCGCGCTGGACGCGGGGCCGCCGCAGGCCGATCTCACCAAATCGGTGCAGGCCGAATTGCGCCGCGTCGGCTGTCTCAGCGCGGAGGCCGACGGCAACTGGAACACGGCGTCGCAGCGCTCGCTGACGCTGTTCAACCGCTATGCCAAGACCAAATTCGACACCAAACTGGCCTCGACCGACGCGCTCGACACCATCAAGCTGAAGACGGCGCGGGTCTGCCCGATGGTCTGCGAGCACGGCTACAGGGCCGAAGGTAACAGTTGCACCAGGATCACCTGCGCCAGCGGCTCGTTCCTCAATGACGATAATGAGTGCGAGAAGCGCCGCGGGAAGCAGCCGGTTGCCAGGCGCGACCGGCCGGAACCGAGGCAGGCTCCGGAAGCAAGGCAAGTCCCGCAGGCACAGCAAGCCATTGCCGGGCGTTCTCAGACGCGGACGGGTGCAGGTATCGGAACCAGAGGCCAGCCCCTTACCGGCATCGAACGTGAACGGGGCTGCAACGGCTACAGCGCCATCATGTCGGGCGTGTGCCCGTAACCACGGCCGCTGTGGTCGAACGCGCCGCGGCCCGGCTCATCGCGGCCCTGATGGCAAGCCGATTGACGTCATTCCGGGGCGCGCGTCAGCGCGAACCCGGAATCTCGAGATTCCCCGATGTGCAATTGCACATCTGCGCTTCGATGCTTCGCATCGCTCCGGAATGACATTGCGAATCTAGATTGCACTCGCCGCGATATTGACCATCAAGGCGACCAGCGCGGTGTTGAACACGAACGAGATGATGCCGTGCACGGTGGCGGTGCGGCGGATGATCTTGTCGGTGATGCCGACATCGGAAACCTGCGCCGTCATCCCGATTACGAACGAGAAATACACAAAGTCCCAATAGTCGGCATGGTCGGGCTTGCCGCCGCTGGGAAATTGCAGGCCGCCGGGCTTGGCGCCGCGGTAGTAATCATGGGCGTAATGCAGCGCAAAGGTGGTATGCACCGCCGCCCATGACAGCACGATCGTCACCACCGCAAGCGTGAGTTCGGAGGCGCCGCGCTTCGATGCGCCGAGTTCCAGCACGATCGCCGCGATGCTGGCGAACGCGCCGAGCGCCGTCACCAGCAGGATCAGGAAGCGGCCGTCATCCTGCAGGATGGCATTGCGGCGGATGTGGCTATGATCGCAGCGAAACATCATGGCGTAGGCGAGCGCCACATAGAATGCGGTGAAGATATCCCAGGCGATCAGGAGCCGTGTCCCCAGCCGAAGCGAGTCCGGCAGCAGGAAGAAGCAGACCGTGCCGATCGCGATCGAGACGAAGGTGCGCGGCCGCGCATAGACCACGCGGACCGGCGCCGGCATCCTCTTTAGTCGCGCAACGGCCTCATCGAGCACTTTCCCGGCCGCCGGCACGTCAGTTCTTGAGTTCGGCGACGAACCGCGACGCCGCGCGCAGCACGTCGCCTTTGGCGCCGAAGATCGAGAGTGCGGAATCGGCCGTGGCCAGCAGATCGCGCACGCGTTGCTTGGCGCCGGCGATGCCGAGCTGGGTGACGAAGGTGGTCTTGCCCAGTGCGGCGTCCTGTCCGGTCTGCTTGCCGAGTGCGGCAGCATCGCCCTCGACGTCGAGCAGATCGTCGGCGATCTGGAAGGCTTCGCCGAGCGCGCGGCCGTAATCGTCGAGCGCCTGGTATTGCGCGGGTGAGGACTGGCCGAGGATGGCGCCGGCGATGCAGCCATAGCGCAACAGCGCGCCGGTCTTCATCTGCTGCAGCCGCGCCACGTCGACCGGCTCGCGGTCGCCGAACCGGCCCTCGCCGGCGAGGTCGAGCATCTGGCCGCCGACCATGCCGCCGATTCCCGAAGCCCGCGCCAGCGCGCGCGTCAGCTTCAGCCGCACCGTCGCGTCGTTGTGAATCTCGTCGCGGGTGATGATGTCGAAGGCCAGCGTCAGCAGCGCGTCGCCGGCCAGGATCGCGGTGGCGTCGTCGGTCTGCTTGTGCAGCGTCGGCCGGCCGCGGCGCAAATCGCTGTTGTCCATGGCGGGCAGGTCGTCATGGATCAGCGAATAGCAGTGGATGCATTCGAGGGCGGCACCGGCCAGCAGCGCCGCCTCGCGCGGCACCCCGAACACGGCGGAACTCTCGACCACCAGGAACGGCCGCAAGCGCTTGCCGCCTCCGAGGCTGGAATAGCGCATGGCGTCCATCAGCCGTTTCGGCCGCGCGATCTCGTCGGGCAGAAGTGTGTCGGACAGCAGCTTCGCCAGCAGCGCCTCGGTGTCTTCCGCAGTCTGGTCCAGTCGTTTCGCAAAGTCTGAAAGTGCAGTGCCGGTCGTCATCAAGAATAGCTCCAGATCGGTTCGGGCCGGACCATCCTTTATGGCAGGGGCTTCGTCAATTCCGCCATCGTGGCAACCGGAGGCCGGGCCATGATAGGGTTCGGCCGAACGGAGTTCCGAATGCCCGCTTATGTCATCTTCGATGTCGAAATCCGTGATCTCGCCCGCTACCAGGATTTCATGAGCCGGGTGAAGCCGGCGTTGCAGGCGGCGGGGGCGAGGTATCTCGCCCGGGGCGGGGCGCACAAGGTTTACGAAGGCGATTGGACGCCGCGCCGCATCGTCATCCTCGAGTTTCCCTCGGTGGCGGCTTGGGAAGCCTTTTATGGCGGTCCGGTCTATCAGGGCCTCAAGCACATCCGGGACGAATGCAGCTCGGCGCGCCTGGTCAGTGTCGAAGGTCTCGAGGGCTGATGCGACGGGCGATCCTTGCACTGCTGCTGATCGTGCTGGCGGTGCTGTTGCTGCCCTATCTGGTGGTGCCGTTCTATCGCGCCGGCCATCCGGTCTCGACGCTGATGGCCTGGCGCTGGCTGACCGGCGCGCCGGTATCGCGGCCATGGATCGATTTTGCCGCCATTTCGCCGGCGCTGCCGCGTTCTGTGGTGGCCTCCGAGGACGCCAAATTCTGCAGCCACCACGGTGTCGACTGGGACGCGCTGCGTGACGTGATCGACGACGCGGAGGACGGCGAGGTGGCGCGCGGCGGCTCGACCATCACCCAGCAGCTGGCGAAGAACCTGTTCCTGTGGCCGGGCCGCAGCGTGGTCCGCAAGGGCCTGGAGATCCCGCTGGCGATCTGGATCGATCTGGTGCTGCCCAAGCAGCGGATCCTGGAGATCTACCTCAATATCGCCGAATGGGGTCCTTCCGGTCAGTTCGGCGCCGAAGCGGGGGCAACCTATGCCTTCGGCCGCTCCGCCTCGACCCTGACGCCCCGGGAAGCCGCCCTTTTGGCGGCAATCCTGCCCAATCCGATCAGGCGCAGCGCCCGTAATCCGGGCCCCGGGGTGCGCCGCCTGTCCGGGACCTACATGGTCCGGGCTCAGGCCACGGCGCTACAGCGCTGCTGGCGGGAAAATCGCGCTTCTTGAGCCATTTGGGCATATTTTGAACCTAGCTTTGGGGCATTCCATCCTCTATAAGCGCGGCCTTATCGGCATTTCAGCCCGCGCTTCGCTGCGCCGGGCGTCCGCACGGACGATGCCTCCGCAACACCCTAGAGGATACCGACATGGCCGTTCCCCGCAGAAAAACATCGCCCTCGCGGCGTGGCATGCGCCGCTCGGCGGACGCGCTCAAGAAGCCGACCTATGCCGAGGACAAGGATTCCGGCGAATTGCGCCGCCCGCACCACCTCGATCTGAAGACCGGCATGTACAAGGGCCGCCAGGTCCTGAAGGCCAAGAAGGAATCCTGATCGGGGCGACAGGCGGCGGGCCAATCGGCCCTGCGCGCCTGAATTCGGCCAATGCGTGAGGTAAGATGGTTTTGCGGGCGGGCCGAACGGTCCGCCCTTGAGAACCTCGATTCCCTTGCCGGAAAAGAAGGCCTCGCTATCGATGATCGGTTTTCCGCTTCTTCTGATTCCGCTGGCAATCTACAACATCATCGCCTTCCTGATGCGCGACGTGTCGTTCGCCGCGCCGCTCTTTACGTTGCCGCTGCCCTCGGGCACCGGCTGGCCGGTGACGCTGACCGATGGCCTGCTGACGCTCGGCATCCTGATGTTGCTGTGCGAGGTCATCAAGGGCGCGCGCCCCGGCGCGAAATATCTCACGGACCATCTGCTGTCGCTGCTGGTGTTTGGCGGCGCGGCCGCGGAGTTCGTGTTGCTGCCGCAGTTCGGCACCTCGACCTTCTTCCTGCTGACGCTGCTGGCACTGGTGGACTTCCTGTCGGGCATCTCGCTGCGCCGGCGGCGCGGCGCGCAGGCGGCGCCCGCCGTCTCTCGGCGGGAGGCACGGAAGGCCGCGGCGGCTCAGCCCGAATCCCAGTTCGAACCGGTGTCCACGCCGGCTCCTTCGGCGCCTGCCGCCGAAGCCGTACCGCTGGATCGCGTGGAACCGAAAGCCGCGCATCCCGAGGTCACGCCATCAGCGCCCTCGCCGGAGGTGCCGTCTCCGGGACTGCAGCCGGGCGACGGTTCGCACCCGTCGCCGGACAGGCCACGCTAACTCTCAGGTTCAGATGCTTTGCCGGGTCCGGATGCCGGCTGCGCGGGCCTGGTGCCGGTTGGCGCCGTAAGCGGTCTGCGCGTCGGCAACCGTGGCCCGGCGCAGATAACGGGTTTGCGGGGCCTGCTCGGCGGTTGCGAGCAATTGGGCGATAAAGGTCGAGGCGGGCCGCAAGGGCTGCCGGTGGGCCCTCCCTGTCCATTCGGTAGGTTGGGTCACCGGTACCAATGCAACGCAGGCGGGCCTGGCGTCGGTGGCGCCGCCATCATCCATCGCCTGCTCTGGTCGACCGCTGTCTGACATTGCAAATCGAAATCCGGTTGAACTGTCACATTTCGGGACGTGACGCCCTTTTCCGAATTCTCCATCGCAATCCCCATGCCGTTTTCCGCCGTTTCGTTCCCGGCGACCGCGCAACGTGGCTTCCAGCGCGTTGAAGGAATTGGCGCAATGCGATGTTTCGCTAAGGGAACCGGTTTTCCGCAGGAAAACGCCCTGCCTTCTCGCCTTTAACGATTTGCGCTTATTCTGATTGCAGGCATCGGTCCCCACTTTTGCGCAATACGCGCTGGTCGGGAGCAAAACAGACACTATCCTAGAGTCAGAGAATCACTCCTCCGTGTCCCGAAACGAGGCGATTGTGACGTCAGCTCTTCCGAAAGCTTCGACCATCCTCGCTTCGCTCGGCCAGGCCGCCTTCGTGTGGGACATCGCCACCGACGCGATGGTCTGGAGCGATCATCTCGCCGAGGTTTTTCCCGATATTCCGGCGGAGTCGCTGGCCAGCGGCGCCGAGTTCTCGAAACTGATCGAGCCGGCGCGCGGGATTCGTTCGGACGCGCTCGGCCACTCCTCGCCCGCGCGCGGCGGCGAAGGCGTGCCCTACCGGATCGAGTATGGCGTGCGGACCTCCACCTCTGCGCCGGTGCTGTGGATCGAGGAAACCGGCTGCTGGTTCGCCGGCGCCGACGGCAGGCCGGTGCGGGCCCACGGCATCGTCCGCATCAACAACGAGGCCCACGCCCGCGACGAGCAGCTGCTGAAACTGTCGCGCAACGACCCGCTCACCGGCGAGTTCAACCGCACCCATCTGGTGGGATCGCTGGCCGAGGCCATCGAGGAAGCCTCACGCTTCCGCACCTCCTGCGCCTTCATGCTGATCGGCATCGATCATCTGGCGCGCATCAACGATGCCTTCGGCTTCGATGTCGCGGACGCGGTGATTTCGGAAGTGGCCAAACGGATTCGCACGCGGCTGCGCGGCGGCGACGTGCTCGGCCGGTTCTCCGGCAACAAGTTCGGATTGATCCTGAAGAACTGCACCGTCGACGACATGAATGTCGCCGCCGAGCGGTTCCTGGCCGGCATTCGCGACGAGGTGGTGCCGACCAAGTCCGGACCCGTATCGGTCACCGCCTCGATCGGCGCGGTCAGCGTGCCGCGCTATGCGCGCAGCGCCGACGAGGCGATCAACCGCGCCCATGAAACGCTCGATAGCGCCAAGCGCCGCCGCTCCGGGTCGTTTTCGGTGTGGCGTCCGAATGTCGAACGCGACGCCCAGCGCCGCGTCAATATCCGCGTCACCGACGAGATCGTCACCGCGCTGAACGAGCGCCGGATCGTGATGGCGTTCGAGCCGGTGGTCGAGGCGCGCTCGCGCGATGCCGCATTCTACGAATGCCTTGTGCGCATGGAGCAGGACGACGGCCAGGTCCTGCTGGCGCCCGATATCGTTCCCGTCGCGGAAAAGCTCGGCCTGATCCGGCTGGTCGACCACCGCGTGCTCGAACTGGTGGTGGCCGAACTGGCGGAGCAGCCCGACATCCGGCTCAGCCTCAACATCTCGCCCGACACCACGATGGATCCGGACTGGTGGGCCTCGATCGAATCGCTGATGCGCGCCCATCCCGGCGTCGCCGAGCGGCTGATCGTGGAAATCACCGAAACCGTCGCGATCCAGGATATCGACGACGTCCGCGGCTTCGTCACCCGGCTGAAGAATTTCGGCAGCAAGATCGCGATCGACGATTTCGGCGCCGGCTACACCTCGTTCAGGAATTTGCGCAAGCTCGGCGTCGACATCGTCAAGATCGACGGCGCCTTCGTGCAGAACATCGCGCGCTCGGCCGACGACCGCGCCTTCGTGCAGACCCTGATCGACCTGGCGCGCCGGCTGCAGATCAAGACCGTCGCGGAATGGGTGCAGGACGAGGAATCCGCCGTGATGCTGCGCGAATGGGGCTGCGACTACATTCAGGGACGGCTGATCGGGCTGGCCTCGTCGCAGCGGCCCTGGGCGGTTCCGGCCGGGACGGTGTTGCCGGCGGCGAGTTAACTGTCGTCCCTACGTTCGCGGGGACGACAAGTTGAGAGAGACGTTCGCAACGAAGAAGAAAAACTACTCTTCCTTCTTCGGCTCTTTCGACATGCGCTCGAGCCGGTCCTGCATGTCCTTCATCTGGCGGCGCAGGTCGTCGATGTTGGCCTCGTCGGCGACCGGCTCGGGCACCTTCTCCAGTTCGGCGCCGGCGGCAGCCCCCGGGCGCGGCGGCACGAACGGCTTGAACATCGAGAAGGTCTGCTGAAACATTTCCATGTTGCGGCGGACGTGTTCTTCCAGCGGCGCGAACGGCGTTCCGGAGAACGTGTTGGTCAGCTGCTTGCGGAATTTTTCCTGCTCGCGGGTCAGCGTGTCGATCGACTGTTCGAGATATTTCGGCACCACCATCTGCATGCTGTCGCCGTAGAACCGGATCAGCTGGCGCAGGAAGGTGGTCGGCAGCAGGTTCTGGCCGGCCTTGTTCTCCTGTTCGAAGATGATTTGCGCCAGCACAGAGCGGGTGATGTCGTCGCCGGTCTTGGCGTCGTAGACGAGGAAATCCTCGCCGTCCTTCACCATCGCCGCGAGATCCTCGAGCGTCACATAGGTGCTGGTGCCGGTATTATAGAGCCGCCGGTTGGCGTATTTCTTGATGGTGGTGGGTTGGTCTGTTTTCGCCATGGCTCACACAATGCACACCGAGGACGGGGAACCCGACGGCATCGCCGAAGGGCAGACGAGCAACGCATCGCAGCAAAGTAAGCATTTTCAATTGGCTTCGGCTACCGTTTTGTGCGGCACGGTTAATTCCAAGGCACACACAAGGCATGGAGACTGCTCCGGAAACTGCCAAGGGCGTCATTTTGAGTGCGGCGCGGCGTGATTTTGCCCTGGGGACGATTGACATGCCTCAACTCCGTTAACAGGATGAGGTAGGAGACTGGTCTGCCATTCGGCGTCCACCAGCCAAGCGCCCTCAAGCCCCAAAGCTCAACCTCAGGAGATGTCCATGTCAGACGATGTCGTCATCGTCAGCGCCGCCCGCACCCCGGTCGGCAGCTTCAACGGTGCTTTCGCCACCATGCCGGCCCACGACCTCGGCGCCATCGCCATCAAGGCCGCTCTCGAGCGCGCCGGCATCGAGCCCGGCCGTGTCTCCGAGGTGATCATGGGGCAGATCCTGACCGCGGCGCAGGGCCAGAACCCGGCCCGCCAGGCTTCGATCGCCGCCGGTATCCCGGTGGAAAGCCCGGCCTGGGGCGTCAACCAGCTCTGCGGCAGCGGCCTGCGCACCGTGGCGCTGGGATACCAGGCGCTGCTGAACGGCGATTCCGAAATCGTCGTCGCGGGCGGCCAGGAATCCATGAGCATGGCCCCTCACGCGCAATATCTGCGCGGCGGCACCAAAATGGGTCCGATCGAGTTCGTCGACACCATGATCAAGGATGGTCTGTGGGACGCCTTCAACGGCTACCACATGGGCAACACCGCCGAGAACGTCGCCCGGCAGTACCAGATCACCCGCAGCCAGCAGGACGAGTTCGCCGTCGCCTCGCAGAACAAGGCCGAGGCAGCGCAGAAGGCCGGCAAGTTCAAGGACGAGATCGTCCCGGTCACCGTCAAGTCCCGCAAGGGCGACATCATCGTCAGCGACGACGAATATCCCCGTCACGGCGCCACCCTCGAATCGATGACCAAGCTCCGTCCGGCGTTCGAAAAGGACGGCACCGTCACCGCCGGCTCAGCGTCCGGCATCAATGACGGCGCCGCCGCCGTGGTGCTGATGACGGCCAGGCAGGCCGCCAAGGAAGGCCGCACCGTGCTCGGCCGCATCGTGTCGTGGGGCCAGGCCGGCGTCGATCCCAAGATCATGGGCACCGGACCGATCCCGGCGTCGCGCGCCGCGCTCAAGAAGGCTGGCTGGAACATCGCCGACCTCGACCTGATCGAGGCCAACGAAGCCTTCGCGGCGCAAGCCTGCGCGGTCAACAAGGACCTCGGCTGGGATACCTCCAAGGTCAACGTCAATGGCGGCGCCATCGCGATCGGCCATCCGGTCGGCGCATCAGGCGCGCGGGTGCTGGTGACGCTGCTGCACGAGATGGCAAAGCGCGACGCCAAGAAGGGCCTCGCCACGCTGTGCATCGGCGGCGGCATGGGCATCGCGATGTGCATTGCACGCGACTAAACAAACGGCAGCGGATGCGCTGAATGATGAAAAGATCATCTCGCAACTGCGCAGTACAGAGCTGATAACAAACGCCCGGCCTCGTGCCGGGCGTTTTGTTCTTGATGTTGGTCAAGCGGCCCGCTTAATTCACAACTAGATAAAATCGAAGCTACATAAACGTAGTTCAAAAGGCACCAAGGGAAGGATTCGACGATGGCACGTGTTGCATTGGTGACGGGGGGAACGAGAGGGATCGGCGCTGCAATCAGCAAGGCGCTGAAAGCTGCCGGCTACAAGGTCGCCGCCAGCTATGCCGGCAATGATGCGGCGGCGGAAAAATTCAAGGCCGATACCGGCATTCCCGTTTACAAATGGGATGTCAGCTCGTTCGATGCCTGCGCCGCCGGGGTCAAGCAGGTCGAGGCCGATCTCGGCCCGGTCGATGTGCTGATCAACAATGCCGGCATCACCAAGGACGGCGCGTTCCACAAGATGACGCTCGATCAGTGGAATGCGGTCATCAACACCAATCTCGGCTCGCTGTTCAACATGACCCGCCAGGTGATCGAGGGCATGCGCGCCCGCAAGTTCGGCCGCGTCATCAACATCTCCTCGATCAACGGACAGAAGGGCCAGTTCGGCCAGGTCAATTATTCCGCCGCCAAGGCCGGCGACATCGGCTTCACCAAGGCGCTGGCGCTGGAGAATGCCAAGGGCGGCATCACCGTGAACGCGATCTGCCCGGGCTACATCAACACCGAAATGGTGCAGGCAGTGCCGAAGGACGTGCTGGAGAAAAACATCCTGCCGCTGATCCCGACCGGCCGTCTCGGCGAGCCCGAGGAAATCGCCCGCGCCGTCGTGTTCCTCGCCGCCGACGAAGCCGGCGGCATCACCGGCTCGACCATGACGATCAACGGCGGGCAATACATGGTGTGATGTGGCAGTGTCATTCCGGGATGCGCCACTTGGCGCAGGCCCGGAATCCATACTCGCGATCGTGGTTATGGATTCC
>CALROE020000005.1:0-19071 GCA_943369715.1 Bradyrhizobium ivorense | reverse complement strand
AGGGTGCAGCACTGTCACCGCAATTCAGCACCGTCACCGTAGTTTGAGCTACGTGTCAAACTGGCACCGTATGGACAGCATGCATGTCAACGAATGAAGACCGCATACGCGTCGACCAATTCTCTATGTATTCTTGGGTCGCATCGATCCCGCTATGCGATGACTTGTTCCTAAGCATGCAAGCTCAGAACATCGCGCTCGTCGACCTTATGGTGCTGCGGGGCATGGAGACGGAGCTCTTACAGGAATACTGGAATAATGACGGGCGAATGCCGGGCCAGTTCGCGATGCTCGTCGGCGCCACGAGCCAAATGTGGATTTACTATCTGTACGAATTTCTTCGCACGTGGAGACAACGCGCGCGGGAGCTGATGGAGGCGGTTGAGGAATACGAGCGACAAGAGACACCAGAGAAAAAGGCAGACGTCAGAGCCAGGCTATATTCCACGGTGAAGAAACGCCGCAAGCATGTGCGCGTCGCTCCGAATTTTTACGGCAGGCACATGGAGCAGATCGCGGACTCGACGTTCGTCGCCAGCGTGCGAGCATACCGCGACAAGACGGATCTCCTATTCCGACGCGTTGAAGGCGTGCGAGTGACGCTGGCGAAACACGAAATTCCGAAGACAGGAAAGCATCAGATGTTCGCGGAAGCACCGGGCTATACGAGGTTCGACACCATTGCGACGGGTTCTGCTTATTGGCAGTTCGTCCTCAAGGACGACACGGTGGACGTGGTGCAGCGTCGAGACGTCGCGAACGAATTCCTGCGCATAACCGAAGACCCGGAAAGAGACGGAATGGCACCCACGGATGCACCGCTCGTCGAAGAGGAAGAACAACCGCCTCGCAAGGTGAAGCGACGTAGTCCTACGAAAGCTCGACGCTCTCGCACTTCTTCGCACCCGTGAGAGGCCTGCGGATTACGGTGACAGCGCACTCATTTGACACGCCTGATACGCCGCGCTTTTCTCTAACGAGCATTGCAATTGGATGCACTGTCACCGTAGTGAAATCAAAGGCAGTCAAGGGTAAAAATGCGAAAGCGCGGAAAAACGTCTAACTCGGCCGTCCGCGCCATCCGATTTGTGTCTCTGCCCTTTTCGAGAAGCACTCACAGCCGATCTAAGGGAGCGGCCCGACTTCACCAAAACCCTGTTCAGATAGTTTTTGCTTGTCACCCCTGTCGATCAGGTGGGGGTTATAGTCGATGGCTCAGTGTTTTCAGACGCGGTATCAGGCGGGCAACGAGATCGTGCAGGCCTTCGTTGTTATTGAGATATTGCAGGTACCGATGATGCTTTAGGTCGAAGGGTACGTCGTTTTCGCTCTGTGCGATGGGGACGACAGACCTACCCAGTGTATGAGCGATGCCCGTCTCGTAAAAGACGTTTGGGTTCTTTCCGGTGAAGTCACAGATGATGATGTTCGAACGGTAGATCAAGGAGAAGATGTCCTGGATCACCTCATCGGCTTCCCAGACATTATCGGCACGCTGGCAGGTCATACCTGCCTGCTGTGCAGCATACTGAATGGCTGAATAGACGTTGTTGAAAGCCGGACCGAACGGCATCATGGCACAAACCAGGTTAGGGTCTCGCGGCTCGACTGGTAGACGAAAGACGGACGGCTTGGCCTCAATGTTGGCTGGCGGCTGTCCAAGGCCATAAGTTCTAAGCCGACTTCCTGGGGGTAGGCCGGCGATATAGTCGGGGTTCAGTAAACCCGCATCCATCAGAACTGGCAGCAGATCTACATCTTTCAAGGCCCAATGCGTCGTGTTCAGCTCCCAATCGGTGTAGTCGAGTTCCCATTGAAGCTGGAGAAGGCGCTCAGCAGGAAACGGCGCCAGAAGGGGCTCGATCTCATATTCAATTCTAACTTCACGATTACGGTGCCGAATGCCAGTTATCCAGCCGATCCTTCCAGGCTGCTGATGAAGTCGTTCGTACATGAAAAGAGCGGGAAATTTCTTTAGCGCTTCGACGTTTGCGTCGTTGAGATCGCCGTATTTTGCAAGGAGTTGATCCGCTGAATAGCCGCGTAATACGCGATCATGCTGAAACACATACGGCTGACCATTCCAAGCCTCGGTATTGCCCGAGACAAACAGGTTATACATTCTAAGCGGTCCCCTCAGACTCGGATTCTTCAAGAGCGATTTTCATGAACGTTTGGTGGTCGAACGAAACGTCGCCAACGGTCTTAGCTTCCATAAGTGGAGCGCGTGCTGCGGCGCGAAAGAGCGCCTCGTTGACCATGTGAAACTTGTCTTGGGTCACTGCGAACGTCCAGGGCTTCCCCTCGCCTTCCCTAATGAGCTTCGCGAGCGCGCCAAGCCGATACGAGACGGCCATTATTTCCTCTGGCTTATGGTCGCTCGCAAGGGCGCGGACGAGCGATATGGTCGGCTCTACTGAACCGAACTCCCGGTAATCGGCATTAATTTGCTCGTGACCCTTTATGATTAGATCGAATGGGACGGAGGGGATTGGCTTAAATTTTTTTGCCATGGTCGATTCGGCCTCAGTATCCGGACGACATTACGTTGACAGTGCACTCATTTGACCCGTCTGATACGCCGCGCTTCCCTAATCTGCGCCAATGAATTCGGCCTTACTAGGCTGCGCACGTTCGCTACGTCCGGGGATATCGCGGGCGAGGCGCCAATCGACGCATTCGTCGATCAGAATTCTCACGAGGCTGCATCGACCATTCGCGCCCTGGCTTCGTCCAGGAACGCGATCACCTGCTCCCGCGTCACCGACGGAAACCCTTCGCGGAAATCGTCGATCGACTCGCCGGCTTCGAGATAGTCGAGCAAGGTCTGCACCGGAACTCTCGTCCCGTGAAACACGGCGGAGCCGCCCATGATGTCAGGGCTGCATGAGATGATCGGCTGTTTCATGACTTAAGATTACACCTCGGCTCAGGCGACGGGCAACGAAGGCGCGTAGCGTCGAAGGAGGAGACAACCAGTCGTCTAAAATGGTGCCCGGGGGCGGGATCGAACCACCGACACTGCGATTTTCAGTCGCATGCTCTACCAACTGAGCTACCCGGGCACTGCCCGGCAATGGCCCGGGAGCGCCGGTTTATAGTCAGGCCGGGGGGCTGTGTCCACCCGCCTTCGCCTTCGGCTCCGGCGGGGCGGGCCCGGCTTCGGTCGCGTCGGCAAATGGCTGGAAAATCACGCGAATTGACGATTTTGGCGGCATCCTTGACGGGGCGAAGCGCCGGGCGGTTCGCATCCGCCAGCCCCTTGCCGGCAAACGCCATCCTATCTGTGCATGGGGTTGTTTTCGATATTTTACTGATCGGCCTCTTCGTCCGCCTCGGGGCGGCCCGGAACGACGTAGGAGCCGGACAGCCAGCGGTTGAGGTCGACGTCGCGGCAGCGCTCGGAACAGAATGGCTTGGAGGCATCATTCGCCGGCTTGCCGCAGATCGGGCACTTCTTCGCCGCCCCCTGGCCGGGAGCGGCCGGTATGGGCGGCTCAGCTGGCATTGAGCCAGCCGAATCGGATTGGATAGCCCTCGCCGCCGAGCAGCGTCACCGTCTCGTAGAGCGGCAGGCCGACGATATTGGTGTAGGACCCGACCATCTTGACCACGAACGAGCCGGCGATGCCCTGCACGGCGTAGCCGCCGGCCTTGCCGCGCCATTCGCCGGAGCCGATGTAGGCCTGGATATCCTCCTCGCTGAGGCGCTTGAAGCGCACCCTGGTCTCGATCAGGCGCTGGCGGAAGGCCTGCTTCGGCGTCACCAGGCAGATCGCGGTGTAGACCCGGTGGTTGCGCCCCGACAGCAGCCGCAGGCATTGCGAGGCCTCGTCGACCAGATTGGCCTTGGGCAGGATGCGGCGGCCGACCGCGACCACGGTGTCGGCGGCGAGGATGAAGGCGCCGCGCAATTCGTCGTCGAGCTGCACCGATTTGAGCGCGGCGTCGGCCTTGGCGCGGGCCAGGCGATTGGCGCAGGCGCGCGGCAGCTCACCCCGCTTCGGGGTCTCGTCGACATCGGCCGGACGCAACGCATCGGGCTCGATGCCGGCCTGGTTGAGCAGGCTGAGCCGCCGGGGCGAGCCGGAGGCGAGAACGAATTTGGGGCGGCCTAGCATGCGGATTTTCGTCGGCGGGAGGGCGGGGCGAAATTTGCGCGGAACCTATCGGAAGGGGCTGGGGGAGACAACCGAGTAAGCCAGTTCGATTATTCGAAAATACCGCATCATGGGACGGTTCCTCACCTCTCCCTTTGGGAGAGGTCGGCGCGCAACGCCGGGTGAGGGGTTAAACCCCATCGATAGACCGTAACCCCTCACCCGCCGCGCATCTGACGATGCGCGGCGACCTCTTCCTAAGGGAGAGGTGGGCACCTGCGCTCGACCTTGGCCAATTACCCCTACCCACTCGCCGCGCCCACCTTGGAAAACCGCTTGCGGATGCGCATCAGCATGGTGTCGCAGACCTCGCGATAGGCCTGCAGCTTCTGCTCGCGGTTGCCTTCGGCGCCGGTGGGATCGTGGGTCGGCCAGTATTCGACGTCGGCCGCCACTGTGCGGGTCAGTTCCAGCGCCTTGTGGTGCGCTTCCGGCGACAGCGTGATGATGAGGTCGAAATTCAGCCCTTCCCAGTCGTCGAGTTCCTCGAACGTGGTCGGCTTGTGTTCCGATATGTCCTGGCCCAGTTCCGCCATCACCGCGACCGCGAACGGATCGAGCTCGCCCTTGCGGACGCCGGCGGATTTGACGTAGAGCGCGTGCGGAAACATCTGCTGCAGCAGGCTTGCGGCCATCGGCGAGCGCACGCTGTTGAGGCCGCATGCGAACAGCACGGCCTGCGGGGTGCGCGCGCGCGGCGTCTCCACGGACTACGTCCGTTTTGTTTTGCGCATGATCCGATCCGAAAACCGGTACCCACTTTTCGGGATCATGCGCCCTAGCCCTTCCAGTGCAGAACGGTGATCAGCGTAAACAGCCGGCGGGCGGTTTCGAAATCGAGCCGCACCTTGCCCTTCAGCCGTTCCTGCAGGGTGCGCGAGCCCTCGTCGTGAATGCCGCGGCGGCCCATGTCGATGGCCTCGATCTTGTCCGGGGTGGCGGTGCGGATCGCCTGGTAATAGCTGTCGCAGATCATGAAATAGTCCTTCACGATCCGCCGGAACGGCGTCAGCGACAACAGATGCGCCACGACAGGCGTGCCGTCCTCGCGGCGGATGTCGAACATCAGCCGGTTGCCGGTGATGCCGATATGCAGGGTGAACGGGCCGTTGCCGGCGCCCTCGGGCGCGAACAGGTTCTTCTCGACCAGATCGTAGATCGCGATCGCCCGCTCGTGCTCGATATCGGGGCCGGAGCGCCCGATCGATTCCTCGTCGAGCGTTACCGCCACGATGCGATTGTCGAAATCCTCGTCTGGCGGGGGCTGGGTCATGACAGGTTGAGACGCAGTCCCACTGAGCGCGCATGGGCATCGAGGCCCTCGGCCTTGCCCAGCGTCATCGCCGCCGGTCCCAGCTCCCGCAGCTGGTCCGGCCCGCATTTCAGGATCGACGTTCGCTTCATGAAGTCAAGTACGCCGAGGCCGGAGGAGAATCGCGCCGAGCGCGCGGTCGGCAGCACGTGGTTGGAACCGCCGACATAGTCGCCGATCGCCTCGGGGGTGTGGGGACCCAGAAAGATCGCGCCGGCATTGCGGATTTGCGCCGACAGCGCCTCCGGATCCCGCGTCATGATCTCCAGATGCTCGGCGGCGATGGCATTGGCCAGCGGCACGGCCTCGCCGAGGTTCTTCACCAGGATGATGGCGCCGAACTGGTCCCACGAGGCCCGCGCGATATCGGCGCGCGGCAGCGTGGCCAGCTGCGATTGCACCGCTTGTTCGACCTCGTCGGCGAGCCGCGCGCTGTCGGTGATCAGGATCGACTGCGCGTTGACGTCGTGCTCGGCCTGCGCCAGCAGATCGGCCGCGATCCAGCCGGCATTGCCGGTGTCGTCGGCGATCACGAGCACCTCGGAGGGGCCGGCGATCATGTCGATACCGACCTTGCCGAACACCTGCCGCTTGGCGGCGGCGACATAGGCATTGCCGGGGCCGACGATCTTGGCGACCGGCGCGATGGTGGCGGTGCCGTAGGCCAGCGCCGCCACCGCCTGCGCGCCGCCGACGCGGTAGATTTCGGTGACACCGCCGAGATGGGCGGCCGCCAGCACCAGCGGATTGAGCTTGCCGTCCGGCGACGGCACCACCATCACCACGCGCGGCACGCCGGCGACTTTGGCCGGCACCGCGTTCATCAGCACCGAGGACGGATAGGCCGCGGTGCCGCCGGGCACATAGAGCCCGACCGCGTCGATCGCGCTCCAGCGCCAGCCGAGTTCGACGCCGAGCGCGTCGGTGAATCGCTCGTCCTTCGGCAATTGCCTGGCGTGAAACACCTCGATGCGGTCGCGGGCGAAGGCCAGCGCGTCGAGCGTTTTGGCGTCGCAGGCCTTCACCGCGCCGTCGATTTCGCCTGGGGTCACCTGCAGGCCGCCGGCGTCGAGCTCGAGCCGGTCGAACTTGCGCGTCGCCTCGATCAAAGCGGCGTCGCCGCGCGCGGCCACGTCGTCGACAATGGCGCGGGTGGCGGCCTCGATATCGGCCGATACCTCGCGCTTGGCGCCGAGAAAACCCTGGAATTGGCGGGCGAAATCGGCGCTGCTGTGGTCGAGACGAACGGGCATGGCGGCTTTCTGGCGTTACACTGCTCAATGGCGCGGTGGTAAACCGCCGTCAACCCTTAGCCCGGATCTTCGTCATTCCGGGATGGTGCGCCAGCACCAGACCCGGAATGACGAGATTCCGGGTTCGCTCGCTTCGCTCTCGCCCCGGAATGACGATTTGCGTCACGCCCCCAGCCCCGAGGAATCCGCCCCCTCGCCGGGATCGCCGGCTCCGAGATCGTCGTCGCCGAGATCGGTCAGCTCGCATTCGAGGCATTCGACATCGAGCCGCAGCGCCCCGCCATGGGCGAACAGCAGCAGCGCGCTGCCGCCGGGGGCTTCCCCTGGATGAAACTCGATTCCCACGAGCTCGAGGGCGGCCCGCGGCGTCTCCAGATCGATATTGCGCGACTTGCACGACAGCACCCGGTCGAACCGCAGCGCCGCGATCAGGCGGCGCGGCGAGGTTTCCCCCGCCAGCGTCTGTTCCCAGTCCAGCCGGAGCATGCCGACCACCAGCCGCTTTTCGCCCTGCCGCCAGACGATATCCGACGTCCGCACCCGGGCATCCTGCACATGCGCCGAGATCACCGCGAGATCGTCGGCATCGAGTGCTATCAGTTTGAGCTGGGCGTTCACCGCTGGCGCCTTTTCGTTTGCGCGTATTCTTTTCGCAAAACCGGTCCCCACTTTTTGCGGAATACGCGTCTACCCGCTGATACGTTCGATGGTGGCGCCGCAAGCCGACAATTTGTCCTCGAGCCGCTCGAAGCCGCGGTCGAGATGGTAGACCCGGTTGACCATGGTCTCGCCCTCGGCGGCGAGGCCGGCGATCACGAGCGACACCGAGGCACGCAGGTCGGTGGCCATCACAGGCGCGCCGCGCAATCTGGCGACGCCGTCGATGGTGGCGGTTTCGCCGTCGAGGCTGATCCGCGCGCCGAACCGCGCCAGCTCCTGCACATGCATGAAGCGGTTCTCGAAAATCGTCTCGGTGATATGCGAGGCGCCTCCGGCGCAGGCCATCAGCGCCATCAGCTGCGCCTGCAGGTCGGTGGGGAAACCCGGAAATGGCGCGGTCGATACCGTCACCGGCTTGAGGCCGGCGCCGTTGCGGGAAACCCGAATGCCTTCGTTATTGACCGATATCACCGCGCCAGCCTGGGTCAGCACGTCGAGCGCCGACTGCATAAGCTCCGGCCGCGCGCCGGCCAGCTGCACGTCGCCGCCGGTCATCGCCACCGCCATCGCATAGGTGCCGGCCTCGATCCGGTCCGGCAGCACGGTGTGCCTCGCGCCGTGCAGCTTTGCCACGCCCTCGATCACGATGCGCGGCGTGCCGGCGCCGGAGACCCGCGCGCCCATCTTGTTGAGGCAGTCGGCGACGTCCTGGATTTCCGGCTCGCAGGCGGCATTGGTGATCACGGTGGTGCCTTTGGCCAGGGTCGCCGCCATCAGCGCGACATGGGTGCCGCTCACGGTGACCTTGGGAAAGTCGATCGCGGCGCCCTTGAGTCCGCCGGGCGCCCTGGCGATCACATAGCCGCCGTCGATGGTGATGATGGCGCCGAGTTTCTCCAGCGCCATGATCAACAGATCGACCGGCCGGGTCCCGATGGCGCAGCCGCCGGGCAGCGACACCCTGGCCTCGTGCATCCGGGCCAGCAGCGGCGCAATCACCCAGAAGCTGGCGCGCATTTTCGACACCAGTTCGTAGGGCGCGGTGGTGTCGATGATGTTGGCCGCCGAAATGTGCAGGGTCTGGCCCTGATACTCGTGATCGCCGGGCCGCTTGCCGGCCGACAGGATATCGACGCCGTGATTGGAGAGAATACGCTGCAGATTGACGACGTCGGCCAGCCGCGGCACGTTGTCGAGGATCAGCGTCTCCTCGCTGAGCAGCCCCGCGATCATCAATGGCAGTGCGGCATTCTTCGCGCCCGAAATCGGAATCGTGCCATTGAGCTTGCTGCCGCCGACGATGCGAATGCGATCCATGCCAAATCCTGCTTTTTGCTATGTACAAAGTATAGGGCGAAGCGGCCCCGGATGGCAAAAGCCTCGAAATTTGCGGCTATTTGATGGGTTTGCATGTCATTCCGGGGCGATGCGCAGCATCTAGCATCAGGTGCGCAATTGCGCACCGGGGAATCTCGCGATTCCGGGTTCAGCCCTGTCGGGCTGCCCCGGAATGACGGTGGCCTAAATCGCGTTGATATCCTCACTCTCCAGTATCGGCTTCGGATACCCTGATCGCGCGACCTTGATCATGGCGCGGCCGAGTCTTTCCGACGTGGTCATGATGCCTGGTGCGGCTCGGACGAGGTATGATAACAGCGGCGCGGACACTGCGTAGACCGCGTTGATCCAGCCGGTCTTCGACCGCACGCCATACAGCGGCTGGATGCCGTTGGGGCGGAACATGTAGGCGGCCCTGAACGGCAGCTCGAGCAGGTCGTTCTCGGTCTTGCCCTTGACCCGCGCCCACCTCCGGCTGCCCTGTTCGGTGGAGTCGGTGCCGCGGCCGGTGACATAGGTAAACACCATGCCCGGGTTGAGCTTTGCCAGCGTGGTCGCCGCGGCCATGGTGACGTCATAGGTCAGATGCCGGTAGCGTTCGGCATCCATGCCGAGCGAGGAGACGCCGAGACAGAAGAAACAGGCGTCATAACCTGACAGTTCGGATTCGATGGCCGAAAAATCCGTGAAATCGCCGTGGACGATTTCGCGCAGTTTGACGTGCTGCTGGCCGGTAGGGCCGCGCCCGACCGAAAGCACGCTTTCGACGTCGGGATCAACAAGGCATTCGCGCAGCACGCCCTGCCCGACCATGCCGGTTGCGCCGAACAGGATGACTTTCATGCCTGGGTGAACTCCGTTCATGCCTTTATGAATTCCAGCAGGTCGGCGTTGATGGTGGCGGCTTCCGTGGTCGGCATGCCGTGCGGAAAGCCCTTGATGCCGGCCACGATGCCGATCAGGCTGATGACGACGTGCAATGTGACGAATGTGGATGTACTCAAACCCGGGATCATGATGCGCTCCCCATACCAAGACGCGCGAATGCTACGATCCCGGATCGAAAATTGCCACGCGCAGCCGGGCTGCCGCATGACGGCTATTCGCCCGGTTTCTCATCGAGTTCGTCATGTAGGGAAGCGCCGGCGTCATCGCGAGGCGTGGCGTTCGCATCGCTTCGCCCTCTCGCCTGCGACTTTCGCCGCTTGAGATTTTCCCGCAGCGCCAGTTTCAGCCGGTCAGCCCGCGAATTCCTGGCCGGCGGGCCCTGACCGTCGCCCTTTTCCTTATCGCCCTTCATCGCCGACCTGTTCGAATGAATCCGTTTCACGCGCAAAGCGCCGGAGAATAGACCGGCCCCCAATGCCGCGCTGGAATTTTCCGCCAGTGCCGGCAATGACGGCTCGGGCAGATCCTCGTCAGGCGACGGCCCCAATGATCGAATCGAGGCCGTATGCGCCCGATCAAGCCGTCATGGCCGCTCGTGAAGGAAAATGGAACCAAATCAGCCCGCAACCGGCCAGTTAAGCTCCGCTACGACGATTCGGCGCCGATTTTGGCCGTTTTGAGGACCAGTCAGGGTCCTCCCGCGCTTGCGCAGGCGGGGGCCTTGTGGCAAGGATCGGCCCGCTCTGTAGAGGCCCTCTGGGCCGATTCTCGTATCCGGGGCATGCTGCCGTAGCTCAGTGGTAGAGCACTCCATTGGTAATGGAGAGGTCGACAGTTCAATCCTGTCTGGCAGCACCAGTTTTTTCCTGCACTTCTGACCAACGTCCCAGCCTGCCGCCTGGGCTGGCGCCGAAAGCGTTATCCAACACACCGGTGATTGCGATCAGGCAGCGCATTCTGGCAATGCGCAGCGCCGCGGAATACTCCTTGCGTTCGCGGTAGATCCGCGCGGTGTCGCGCTGCCCGTTGAAGAACATGTCGCGCGGTCAGTAGCGCTTGCTCCAGCACCAGTCGCGTTCGTTGTCGTCGGCATATTCCGCCGGGATAGGCCGGGCGTGGGGACATGGTGACGGGAGGACCGCTTTGGATCGGCAAAACCTCAATCATGCCACGATGCCGGTGGATCAGGTCATGCAGATGCAGCGTTCGACAATTGATTCTCCCCATGACCGGCCATGAACTGAAACGGCTTCGCGCGGATCTCGGTGATGCCATCGGCAGGCCGCTGTCGGTAGCCGATATGGCCCGACTGTGCGGTCTTGCGCCGGAAGCCGGCGCCAACATGATTCGCCGATGGGAAGTCAGCGGTCCCAGCAAGCAGGTCGCCGAACAGCTTCGCGTGCTGGCGATGGCCAGCGACCGTCATCCGATCCTCGACAACTTCAACATCTTCGACCGGTATAATGTCCCCGAGACCGAGAGACCCGCGCGTCGGGAAGCCTTCCGCGAACAGATGCGGGACGAGGTCCGTCGCCGACTTGGCTGAGACGGTCGCACGCGCTGCCGATTCGGCGTCACCGATTCTGGCGCTCACGACGACAGTCCCTGTCGGTGACCTTCCCGCACTGGATCCTGCACAAGAGTCCGATCAATCACGGCGAAGTGACAACCGATGGAACACGGGCGCGCAAACTCAACGGCAAGCTCGATGCGTAATGTTCGACCGTGCGCACACCCTTTGTTGGAATCTTTGACCGCCGAACGGAGCGATTGGCGGAGCATCAAGTGAAGACGGCGTCGATTAAGGCCTCATTTAGAATTCATTAAGGCCTAATTAAGCACGTAAAAATCGACACTTCTTCCAATCGAGTCAAATCGAGTGGAACATCCTCGGTGTGACCGATGGGTGACAGCATTCCGTGCGGAAGCTGTCTAAGTGCGCTGCATGGACGACGCCGCTAACGCAGCTCATCTGAAAATCAAAAATGACTCCTGGAGACTACAACTAATGAAGAACTTCCTCCTCGGTACTGTGGCCCTGATCGCTCTCGGCGCGACCGTGCCAGCACTTGCCGCCGATATGGCAGCTCGTCCCTACACCAAGGCAGCGCCCGCGGCTTACGCGCCGATCTACAACTGGACCGGTTTCTACATCGGCGGTCACGTCGGCGGCGCCTTCGGCGGCAGCAACGGTTTCCTCGGCACCACCAATAACGACAGCGACGGCCGTTTCCTCGGTGGTTTGCAGGGCGGCGCCGACTACCAGTTCGCCCCGAACTGGGTGCTTGGTATCGAAGGTCAGTACTCCTGGCTCGGCAGCAACAACAACAGCGTTGCCTTCTCCGGCGCGGGCGCTGGCTACACCTACACCCACA
Organism: Bradyrhizobium ivorense; assembly: GCA_943369715.1. GTDB lineage: Bacteria > Pseudomonadota > Alphaproteobacteria > Rhizobiales > Xanthobacteraceae > Bradyrhizobium > Bradyrhizobium ivorense_A. Next base: position 7,085 of record CALROE020000005.1, on the reverse strand, counting down.
ACCAGCGTGGCCTCGGCTCGGTGACCGGCCGTCTCGGCTACACCTGGGGTCCGGGTCTGCTCTACGTCAAGGGCGGCTATGCCTACTCCGACTACAATGAATCCCTGACGTTCGGCGGCGTGCCGCAGCCGTTCGCGACCAACAGCAGCCATCATGACGGCTACACCGTCGGCGCCGGCCTGGAATACATGTTCGCGCAGAACTGGTCGGGCAAGGTCGAGTATCAGTACTACGACTTCGGCAAGACCAACTTCGTGACGCCCGCCGTGCTGACCCAGTTCGGCAGCACCCGCAATGACGAGCACACCGTCAAGGCCGGCATCAACTACCGCTTCAACCTGGGCGGCGCCCCGGTTGCTGCACGCTACTGATCGCAAGTCTCACGCGACTCTGACGAAAGGCCGGCTTCATGCCGGCCTTTTTTCGTCTGCACTCCATTTCGTTAGGACTCTGTTAAGCACGGTGAGCGGTTGGCCTCCGGCCGGCTTCGCTTCGGCGATCTGGTCACGGCATTTTATTCAAATGCCGTCTAACTCCGCGGCATGGACGGCACCGACAACGCCGCCGGCCGGAATCCGTCGGAGACTGCTCATGAAGCTCAGATCAAGTATCGTGGCCCTCGTCGTTCTCGGCGCTGGCGTGCCCGCCGTCGCAGCCGACCTCGGGGCTCGCCCTTACGGCCAGGCGCCGGCCTATGCCGCGCCGATCTACCAATGGACCGGCTTCTACCTCGGCGGCCACGCCGGCGGCGCCTTCAGCGGCAGCACCAGTTTCGGCGGCCTCGCGCTGAGCAATTATGACGCCCGCTTCCTCGGCGGCATCCAGGCCGGCGCCGACTTTCAGTTCGCCAGCAACTTCGTCGTCGGCGTCGAGGGCCAGTACTCCTGGCTCAGCAGCAACAAGATCGGCTCGATCTTTCCGGCCGGCTTCGTCTACAGCAACAACCAGCGCGGGCTGGGCTCCATCACCGGCCGCCTCGGCTATTCCTGGGGTCCGGCGCTGTTCTACGCCAAGGGCGGCTATGCCTATTCCAGCCATAGCGAAACCCTGACATTCGGCGGCGCGCCGGTCGCCTTCACGCTCAACCGCGATCATCGCGACGGCTACACCGTCGGCGCCGGCATCGAATATCTGTTCACGCCCAACTGGTCGGCCAAGGCCGAGTACCAGTATTACGACTTCGGCAAGAGCCGCTTCGTTACGCCGGCCGCGCTGGTCCCGTTCGGCTCGTTCAACAACGACGAGCACACATTGAAAGCCGGCGTGAACTATCGCTTCAATCTGGGGGCGACCGCGGCAAGATACTGAGCGACATCAGAGTCAATCACACGGAAAATGCCGGGGCCCGGAATATGCACCAGCCGGGCTTTTCATTGCCAGTCGCAATAATTTTTCGGGCGTTCAAATCCTCGTTATTTTGTTAACCCGGTAACGCGATACTGCCGCAGCATTCATCCTGAAGATGCGGGCGGGGAACACCATGGCGTTGCGATTCACGATCGGTAAGCTCGGCGGACTCCTGGGCTTTCTGCGTCCGCGATGGGGCGTGAGGGGCAGCCTGTTCGCCGCCTTCGCGGTGATCGCGGGCATGGCCATCGTCATCAGCGTCGGCGCCGGCATGGTGCTCGGACATCTCGGCGGGGCGATGGTCGAACTGAGCGGGCGCGACATCCCTCGCCTCGCGGCCAGCCTGCAACTCTCCGAGCAGAGCGCAAGCCTCGCCAGCCAGGGGCCAGCGCTGCTGGCCTCGCAGAGCGAGGAGATCCTGAAGGATCGCGCCAGGAAGATGAAGGAAACCCAGGCGGTCACGCTGGCCAAGCTCGGCGAAATCACCGCGCTCGGCGCCGACAAGACGGTGGTGTCCAATCTCGCCGAGACCGTGAAGAGCATCGACGAAATGATCCAGAGTCTCGGCAACGCGGCGCGCGAGCGCCTCGAGACCGGCGCCCAGCACGACAAGCTCTACGGCGCGGTGCGCACGGCCCAGACCGCCTTCGTGAAGGCCGCCGGGCCCGCGATGCTCGACGCGCAGACCCAGCTCAACGGCATCTTCGGCGCCCCCGACTTCAACCAGGAAGAAGCCACCAAGGCGGAGCAGGTTGTCGAGCACCTCGGTGACGTCGTCGCCGGCGGCAATCTGATGGCGTTCAATTTGATATCGGCGCTTTCGTCCGACTCCAGCGACGCGCTGGAGGCCATCGAGAAGGAATTCCGCACCGCGCAGCAGCGCGTCAAAAAGAACCTCGATCTGCTGCCCACCGGTTCGTCGACCACCGCGCTGCGCACCGCTGCCGCGACCGTGATGAGCCTCGGCGAGGGCAAGACCGGCGTCTTCAAGATCCGCCAGAAGGAGCTCGACAACGCCGATTACGGCCAGGCCATCCTCGAGGAAAGCCGCAAGCTCAATGTCGGCCTCGGCATCAGCGTGCAGCAGCTCGTCGAGGGCGTGCGGAGCGAAACCGACGCCTCGACCGCGCAGGCGCGCACGGAGATTTCGCTGGCGACCGTCGTCATGCAGGGGCTGGGTGCTGCGACCCTGATCGGATCCGTGCTGTTCGTCTGGCTCTATGTCGGCCGCAACATCCTGCGGCGCATCGGCAACCTGCAGCGCTCGATGCAGGTGCTGTCCAGCGGCGATCTGGAGACCGAAATCTATCGCTCCAGCCAGCACGACGAGATCGCGGCGATGGCCGATTCGCTGGAGGTGTTCCGCGAGAGCATGATCGAGGCCCGCTCGCTCGGTGCCGACCAGGACAAGGACCGCATCGCCAAGGCCGAGCGCGCCTCGCGCATGGAAGCCCGGATCGTCGAATTCGAGGCCACCGTCCGCACCGCGCTCGACACCCTGCAGAATTCGGCCAATTCGATGCAGACCACCGCACAAGCCATGTCGGTGACATCAGATCAATCCAGCGCGCTGGTGAGCGCGGTGGCGTCCGCCGCCGAGGAAACCTCGGTCAACGTGCAGACGGTGTCCGCGGGCACCGAGGAACTGTCGTCATCGATCGCCGAAATCGGCCGCCAGGTGGTCACTTCGGCGCAGATCGCCCGCAAGGCGGTCGATGATGCCGGCACCACCGACGCCACCATGCAGGGGCTTGCCGATAACGCCGGCCGCATCAGCGTCGTGGTCGACCTCATTCAGACCATCGCCTCGCAGACCAATCTGCTGGCGCTCAACGCCACCATCGAGGCCGCGCGCGCCGGCGAGGCCGGCCGCGGATTTGCCGTGGTCGCCTCCGAGGTGAAGAGCCTCGCCAACCAGACCGCGAAGGCGACCGACGAAATCCGCCAGCAGATCGCCAGCATGCAGACGGTGACGACCTCGGCGGTCGGCGCCATCCGGAATATCTCGGTGACGATCAACGAGATCAACGAGGTGACGGCGGCGATCGCGGCGGCGGTCGAGGAGCAGGGCGCGGCGACGCGCGAGATCGCCCGCAACATTCAGCATGCCGCCGGCGGCACCTCCGAGGTTTCCAGCAACATCATCGGGGTCTCCACCGCGTCCGCCGAGGCCGGCGCCGCCGCCGGCCAGGTGCTGAGCGCATCCGCGGCACTGCGCCGCGAGGCCGACGTGCTGCGTTCGGAAATCGACGCGTTCCTGTCGAATATCCGGGCGGCTTGAGCCGTCGTCATTCCGGGACGGTCCGAAGGACCGGACCCGGAATCTCGAGATTCCGGGTTCGATGCTTCGCATCGCCCCGGAATGACGGATAGGGTGTTTTTCGGCTGGCGCCGCGCCGATTGTGCGGTTAAGTCGGTAACGACAACCGCGAAACCCAACCGATGCATTCCAAGACAGACACGGCACCGTCCTCGGCCGAGGCGCTGCGCTACCCCTGGGAAAATCATCCCGGCCACGATCAGGTCGTCGAGGTGAGGCCCGGGGTATTGTGGGTCCGGCTCAAGCTGCCGTTCCGCCTCAACCACGTGAACATCTATCTGCTCGCCGACGGCGACGGCTGGGCGATGGTGGATGCCGGTTTCGGCAACGAGGAAACCATCGCGGCGTGGACCGCATTGTTCGAGGGACCGCTCAGCCACGTCAAGGTCAGCCGGCTGATCGTCACCCATTCGCATCCCGATCACGTCGGTCTCGCTGGCTGGATCGTCGATCGCTTCGGCTGCCCGCTCGAGATGTCGCAGGTGGAATATCTGCAGTCGGTCTATCACCAGAACCGCGGCACCGAGGAGCGCCGCATCGCGCAGCGGCTGTTCTTCCGGCGCCACGGCATGGACGAGGACCTGACCGACAAATTGCTCGGCCGCGGCCAGGATTACCTGAAGCGGGTCTCCACGCTGCCGCCATCCTATCGCCGGATCTCGCATGGCGACGAGGTTTCCATCGGCACGCGGCGCTTCAAGGTCATCACCGGTGGCGGCCACGCGCTCGACCAGGTGATGCTGTATTGCGCCGCCGACAAGCTGTTCCTGTCGGCCGATCAGGTGCTGAGCAAGATCTCGCCCAATGTCAGCGTGTGGGCGGTCGAGCCCGACCAGAATTCGCTCGGCGAATATCTGGCCTCGCTGGCCAGCCTCACCACCACGCTGCCCTATGATTTGCTGGTGCTGCCCGGCCACGGCGTGCCGTTCTACGGATTGAAGACCCGCATCAAGCAGCTGGCCGATCATCACGAGGAACGCTGCGGACTGATCGCCGATGCCTGCCGGGAAATCCCGCAGACCTCGAAGGAGCTGGTGCCGGTGGTGTTCCACAAGCATGTTCTCGACGTGCACCAGATGGGCTTTGCCGCCGGCGAGCTGATCGCGCACGTCAATTACATGCTGGTCGAGGGGCGGCTGATCGCCGAGGAAACCGACGGCGTGCTGCGCTTCAGGACGACCTGACAGCCGAAACCGGCCGTATCCCGCGACGGCTGCTCAGAGCAACCGCTTGCGGATGGCTTCCTCGACGGCAGCGAGTTCCTGGTTGGCCCGGTAGAGTTTGGCCTCGGCGGCCTGGGCGCGAAATTCGGCGGCTACGGTTCGTTCTTCCGCACCGACAATACGCGATTGGGCCTGCTGCAAGGCTCGCGATACGTCCTGAAGCTTGCCATTGAGTTCGTTGACGACTTCACGACGCGCGCGCTCGGCGGCGTCCCGTTGTTTTTCGGCAAGCTGCAGTTTTTCGGCGAGATCCTCGCACACCGCCTGCGCCCGCGCTTCGGTTTCGCGCGCGTGGTTTTCCATGCCTTTGAAGATTTCGGCGGCCTGGTGCACGAGGTCGAGCGCGGTGGCGCCGACGTTCCTCGGCGCGGGGGAAGCCGCCAGACTCACGATGTTTTCGGGCTCAGCGGCGGCAGGCGCCGATGACTTGTACCGGTAATCCCAGATGTCGTCGCGGAGCTGCTGGTTTGCGCGGAACGCCATACGCGTGACCCTTGTTGGAATCCTGGAGCCGGAAAGCTACCGCGAGCATGGTAAACTGCGGGTTAATCGACGCCCCGCTCGATTCATGAACGGGACGAAGCGCCCGATGGACCGGCAGGCTGAACGCCGCATCATCCGCGCGGCCTGCGCCAAACAGATTCTGGCGGCCGCACGCGTCGACGACCCCGCGTCTTGAGGCCGCCTTCGGCGCGATCTTTGCCTGCGCCGGAAGCCGGGACGAAGTGTCCGAACGGGCGCTGGCCGAAGCTCTTGCAAAAGGCGGCTGGCAGCAGCCGTCGGGGGCCCCCATGGCCGGCCGAATTGCACGCGCCGCAGACCGGACTTGATCCTGATCAAGGCCCTGATTACCGCTCGACATTAATTGTGGAAACGCTCTAAAAAGAGGCTCGCCGCTCCGGCTTCACGCACCGTTTCAGGTTTCGCGATGGATTACAGCCAGTTCTTCAGCACCGCCCTCAGCCGCCTGCATGACGAGCGGCGCTACCGGGTTTTCGCCGATCTCGAGCGGATCGCGGGCCGGTTTCCGCATGCGGTGTGGCATTCCCCGAAGGGGCCGCGCAACGTCGTGATCTGGTGCTCCAACGACTATCTCGGCATGGGCCAGCACCCGAAAGTGGTCGGCGCCATGGTCGAGACCGCGACCCGGGTCGGCACCGGCGCCGGCGGCACCCGCAACATCGCGGGCACCCATCACCCGCTGGTGCAACTCGAAGCCGAACTCGCCGACCTGCACGGCAAGCAGGCCGCATTGCTGTTCACGTCGGGCTATGTCTCGAACCAGACCGGCATCTCGACGATCGCCAAACTGATTCCGAACTGCCTGATCCTGTCGGATGCGCTCAACCACAATTCGATGATCGAGGGTGTCCGCCAGGCCGGTTGCGAGCGCCAGATCTTCCGTCACAACGACATGGCGCATCTGGAAGAGCTACTGATCGCCGCGGGACCGGACCGACCCAAGCTGATCGCCTGCGAGAGCCTGTATTCGATGGACGGCGACGTGGCGCCCCTGGCCAGGATCTGCGATCTCGCCGGGAAATACGGCGCGATGACCTATGTCGACGAGGTTCACGCGGTCGGCATGTACGGCCCGCGCGGCGGCGGCATCGCCGAGCGCGACGGCGTCATGCACCGCATCGACGTCCTGGAAGGCACGCTGGCCAAGGCGTTCGGCTGTCTCGGCGGCTATATCGCCGCCAGTGCCGACATCGTCGACGCGGTGCGCTCCTATGCGCCCGGCTTCATCTTCACGACCGCGCTGCCGCCCGCAATCTGCTCGGCGGCCACCGCCGCGATCCGGCACCTGAAGACCTCGAGCTGGGAGCGCGAGCGCCACCAGGACCGCGCCGCCCGCGTCAAGGCGATCCTCAATGCCGCCGGCCTGCCCGTGATGTCGAGCGAAACCCATATCGTGCCGCTGTTCGTCGGCGACCCCGAGGCCTGCAAGCGGGCCTGCGATATCCTGCTGGAAGAGCACGGCATCTATATCCAGCCGATCAACTACCCGACCGTCGCCAAGGGCACCGAACGCCTGCGGATCACGCCCTCGCCCTATCACGACGACGGCCTGATCGATCAGCTCGCCGAAGCGCTGCTGCAGGTCTGGGATCGCCTCGGCCTGCCGCTGCGCGCGAAATCGCTGGCGGCCGAGTAACTCTTCCTTTCGGAAACAGGCTTTTGGGCCGGCAGCA
>CALROE020000004.1:0-19182 GCA_943369715.1 Bradyrhizobium ivorense | reverse complement strand
ACATGGCGCAGAAGGTGGCCGCGTCCCAGGCGATGCTGGAAATGCTGGCATGGCGGCTCGACCATGGGGAAAGTCCGGTTGCCGAGATCTGCATGCTGAAGAACCAGGCCACGCAGACCATGGCGTTCTGTGCCTCCGAGGCAGTGCAGATTTTCGGCGGCGCTGGCTTCATGCGCGGCATCAAGGTCGAGCGCATCTACCGCGAGGTCAAGGTCAACGCCATCGGCGGCGGCAGCGAGGAGATCATGAAGGATCTGGCGAGCCGGCAGATGGGGTTGTGAATCTTCTCCCCTCCTCCCACGCGCGCTTGCGCGTGGTGGGGAGGGGTCGGGGGTGGGGGGTCTATCAGCGCACACGATTGCCAGTGAATTTGCGGAAGCACCCCCCACCCCCGACCCCTCCCCACCGCTTCGCGGGGTGAGAGGGGAGAAGAAGGCGAACGCCCGGAATGACGAGAATGGATTAGAAAAATGCTCTTCACCGCAGACCACGAAGACGCCCGCAACACGCTGCAAAAGTTCATCGCGACCGAAATCAATCCCTTCGTCGATGAATGGGAGAAGGCCGAGCAGTTCCCCTCCCATGAGCTGTTCAAGAAGCTCGGCAATCTCGGCTTCCTCGGCCTCAACAAGCCCGTCGAGTTCGGCGGCCAGGGGCTCGATTACAGCTATGCGCTGATGATGGCGGAAGAACTCGGCGCGATCCATTGCGGCGGCGTGCCGATGGCGATCGGGGTGCAGACCGATATGGCGACGCCGGCGCTGGCGCGGTTCGGCTCCGACGAGGTGCGCCGCGAATTCCTGGCGCCCGCGATCGCGGGCGACGCGGTCGCCTGTATCGGCGTTTCGGAGCCGGGCGCGGGCTCCGATGTCGCCTCGATCAAGACCCAGGCCCGTTCCGATGGCGACGATTACGTCATCAACGGCGGCAAGATGTGGATCACCAATGGCGTCAAGGCCGACTGGATCTGCCTGCTCGCCAATACCGGCGACGGACCCAAACATCGCAACAAGTCGCTGATCTGCGTTCCGATGAAAACCAGGGGCGTGCAGGTGGCACGAAAACTCGACAAGATGGGGATGCGCTCGTCCGACACCGCGCAGATCTTCTTCGACGAGGTGCGGGTGCCGAAGCGCAACCGCATCGGCGAGGAAGGCATGGGGTTCACCTACCAGATGGTCCAGTTCCAGGAGGAGCGGCTGTGGGGCGCCGCCGCCTGTCTCAAGGCGCATGAAACCATCATCAACGAGACCATCGAATACACAGGCAATCGCAAGGCGTTCGGCCAGAGCATCCTCGACAACCAGATCGTCCACTTCAAGCTGGCGGAATTGCAGACCGAGGTCGAGCTGCTGCGCGCGCTGATCTATCGCGCCGGCGAGGCGCTGGTGGCCGGCGAGGACGTCACGAAGCTGGCGACCATGGCCAAGCTGAAGGCCGGACGGCTCGGCCGCGAGCTGACCGACGCCTGCCTGCAATTCTGGGGCGGCATGGGCTTCATGAACGAGACCCATGTCAGCCGCGCCTATCGCGACAGCCGCCTGACCTCGATCGGCGGCGGCGCGGATGAAGTGATGCTGTCGGTGCTGTGCAAGATGATGGGCACGCTGCCGGGAATGAAGAAGTCCTGAGGAGCCAGCGAATGTATCTCCGACCTCATCCTGAGGAGCTTGCGAAGCAAGCGTCTCGAAGGATGGATGCAAGCTCTGGACTCGCGGCCATCCTTCGAGACGCGCGCGAGGGCGCGCTCCTCAGGATGAGGACAAAACTGGCGGCGTGATTGTCAGAGACCCAACCCATGAATGGAGCCGATCATGTTCTATGAGCAAAGCCAGAAGGTCGGCGAACTGAAGCATCGTCTGCAGTCGTTCATGGACCGCCACGTCTATCCGAACGAAGAGCGCTTCTACAGGGAAGCCGAGGAACTCGGTCCCTGGAAGGTCTATCCGGTGGTTGAGGAACTGAAGCCGAGAGCCAAAGAGGCGGGTCTCTGGAACCTGTTCCTGCCCGAGAGCGAGCACGGCGCGGGGCTGACCAATCTCGAATATGCGCCGCTCTGCGAGGTGATGGGCCGGTCGCATCTGGCGCCCGAGCTGTTCAACTGCTCGGCGCCCGACACCGGCAACATGGAAGTGCTGGCGCGCTACGGCACCAGGGAACATCAGGAAAAGTGGCTGAAGCCGCTGCTCGCAGGAGAAATCCGCTCCTGCTTCGCGATGACCGAGCCGGCGGTAGCTTCCAGCGACGCCACCAATATCGAGAGTTCGATCGTGCGCGACGGCGACGACTATGTCATCAACGGCCGCAAATGGTACACCACCAATGCCACCGACCCGCGCTGCAAGATCTGCATCTTCATGGGCAAGACCGATCCGGATAATCCGGACCGCCACCGCCAGCAATCGATGATCCTGGTGCCGATGGACACGCCGGGCGTCAAGGTTTTGAGGCCGATACCGGTATTCGGCTTCTACGGCGTGCCCGACCGCGCCTCGGAAGTGGTGTTCGACAATGTCCGGGTGCCCGCCACCAACATGCTGCTCGGCGAAGGCCGCGGCTTCGAGATCGCGCAGGGTCGGCTCGGCCCCGGCCGCATCCATCACTGCATGCGGCTGATAGGCCTCGCCGAACGCACCCTGGAAAAGATGTGCGTCCGCACCCGCAGTCGCGTCGCCTTCGGCAAGCCGGTATCGGAACAGACCGTCACCCAGGAGCGGATCGCGGAATCCCGCATCATGATCGAGCAGTCGCGGCTCTTGACCCTCCACGCCGCGCACATGATGGACACCGTCGGCAACCGCGAGGCCAAGGCTGAAATCGCCATGATCAAGGTCGCTGTGCCGAACATGGCCTGTCAGGTGATCGACTGGGCGATCCAGGCCCACGGCGGCGGCGGCACCAGCAACGATTTTGGCCTCGCCGCGGCTTATGCGACGGCGCGGCTGCTACGCCTCGCCGACGGCCCGGACGAGGTCCACCGCAACCAGATCGCAAGGCTGGAGTTGCGAAAGCACAGTAATAAGTGAGGTGCGAAGAGAGCCCACGCAGGTCGCAACAATCACAACTGTCGTCGCACGCGTATGCGGGCGATCCAGTATTCCAGAGACGCCGCAATTAGAACCGCAAGGCCGCAGCGTACTGGGTCGCCCGGTCAAGCCGGGCGATGACAGTTGTTGTGGTGAGGCTAAGTGCCTCCTTCGTCATTGCGAGTCGCGGCATACTATATCTTGTGCGGGGACGGGTGCAGCCAATCTAGCCATTCTTTGCATGGGGTTGTTTTCGATGTTTTGGTTGAAGGGCACCCGTCTCACCCCGCCGCCCCATACCGCCTCAGCAGCCCCCGCCCGAGCTGCGCGAGGTGCACCTGGTCCGGTCCATCGCCGAGCCGCATGAAGCGGGCGTACATGTAGGCTTCGGCGAGGAAAGTATCCTGCGACACGCCGGCGGCGCCGTGGATCTGGATGGCGCGGTCGATGACGCGGGCCGCCATGCTCGGCACCACGACTTTTGCGGCCGCGATCATGTCGCGCGCGGATTTATTGCCCTCGCGGTCCATTTTTTCGGCGGCCCGCAGCGTCAACAGCCGCGCCTGTTCGATATCGCACCAGGAATTTGCGATATCCTCGCGCACCGATCCCTGCTCGCCGAGCGCCTTGCCGAAGGCGACGCGGGATTGCGCGCGGGTGCACATCAACTCGAGCGCGCGCTGCGCGCAGCCGATCAGCCGCATGCAGTGATGAATCCGGCCCGGCCCCAAACGGCCCTGCGCGATTTCAAAACCGCGGCCTTCGCCGAGCAGGATGTTTTCCAAGGGCACCCGGACGTTGTCATAGACAATCTCGGGATGGCCGACCGGTGCGTCGTCATAGCCGAACACGCGCATGTCGCGCACGATGCGAACCCCCGGTGTCTCCCGGGGCACCAGCACCATCGACTGCTGCAAATGCTTGTTGGGATTATCGGGATCGGTCTTTCCCATCACGATCAGGATCTTGCAATCCTCGCTCATCGCGCCCGAGGTGAACCATTTGCGGCCGTTGATGACATAGTCGGCGCCGTCGCGGCGAATGCTGCACTGGATGTTGGTGGCGTCGCTGGAGGCCACTTCAGGCTCGGTCATCGAGAAGGCCGAGCGGATTTCACCCGCCAGCAGCGGCTCGAGCCAGCGCTTCTTCTGCTCCGGGGTGCCGTACAGGGAGAGTACCTCCATGTTGCCGGTATCGGGCGCCGAACAGTTGAAGATTTCCGAGGACCACGACACCCGTCCCATGATCTCGGCCAGCGGCGCGTAGTCGAGATTGCTGATCCCTGCGCCATGGTCGCCGGGCAGGAACAGATTCCACAGCCCGTCGGCACGGGCGCGGCGCTTCAGCTCCTCCAGGATGGGCGGGCGGTGATGGCGATGGCCGTTCTCGACCTGCTCCTGATAGAGGCCTTCGACCGGATAGACGTGGCGATCCATGAACGCCGACAGTTTTCCCTGCAGCTCGATCGCTCTCGCACTGTGTTCGAAATCCATCGGCCTGGCCTTTCCTCGTTGCGGTGAGCTTGCGCCTTGCCGGCGCGCCGTCTTGTGTCGACTAGCTGATCAGCGCGTAAACGCAAGATGCCGGCGCGGGTTTCTTTCAGCTTGAATCCAACGCCTGCGCAAAGTTCGCAAGCCAAGGGTTCGACGGAACCTGGAGAAAAACATGACATCGCTCAACCGCCGCTCCCTGCTGGCCGGCTCCGCCGCGGCCGGTGTTGCAGCACTGGTCGGCCCCGCCCGCGCCCAGGAGACCCCCGGCGTCACCGCCACCGAGATCAAGATCGGATGCACCACGTCGCTGAGCGGTCCGGTCTCGGCATTGGGCACCATCGCGCGCTGTTCCGATGCCTATTTCAAGATGATCAACGAGCAGGGCGGCATCGCCGGCCGCAAGATCAACTTCATCTTCTACGACGATGCCTTCAACCCGGCCAAGACCGTCGAGCAGACCCGCAAGCTGATCGAGAGCGACAATGTGGCTTTCCTGTTCTCGATGCTGGGGACGTCGCCGAATTCGGCCGTGGTCAAATACATCAATGCGAACAAGGTGCCGCATCTGTTCCTGTCGGTGAACGGCGACAAATGGGGCGACTACCAGACCTATCCCTGGACCATGGGTTTTGCCCCGAGTTCGCGCACCGAGGCCCAGGTCTTCGCCAAATATGCACTCAGCCAGAAGGCCGATGCCAAATTCGCGCTGCTGTATCAGAACGACGATCTCGGCAAGGATTTTGTCGCCGGCCTGAAGGACGTGCTCGGCGCGCAATACGATTCCCGGGTCAAGGCGGTGTCGTACGAAGTCACCGATCCGACGGTCGATTCGCAGATCGTCACCCTGCGCGCCAGCGGCGCCGACGTGCTGATCTCAGGCGTTACCTCGCGGTTCGCCGCCCAGGCGATCCGAAAAGTCTTCGAGCTGGACTGGAAGCCGATGCATTTCGTCACCAGCGGCGCATCGTCGGTGTCCTCCACCATCATGCCGGTCGGCCCGGAGCGCGCCGTGGGCCTGATCACCTCGACCTACATCAAGGATCCCTCGGATCCGGCATGGGCCGAGGACCAGGGGATGAAGGACTATTTCGCCTTCATGGCGAAATATTACGGCGACGGAAATCCCAAGGAGTTTCTCAATGCCTATGGCTATACGGTCACCTTGGTGCTGAAGAAATTGCTGGAACAGTGCAACGGCAATTTCTCCCGCGACAGCATCATGGCCCAGGCCAATAATCTGAAGAATTTGGAGGTTCCGACGCTGTTGCCGGGCGTGCGGGTCAATACCAGCCCGACCAATCACCACCCGCTGCGGCAGATGCAGCTGCAGCGCTGGGACGGCAAGGGCTATGCCCGGTTCGGCAGCATCATCGAGGGGGCCAATCTCTGATCGCGCAGTCCGAAGCACAAAGATCTCGTTGCGAATGGCGCACTGGCGTTCCAAACTGGGTTGAATCAGGAAAAGGAAACGCCGGATGATCACGCTCTATCATTGCCACGCCGCGCGCTCGTTCCGGCCGGTGTGGATGCTGGAAGAGATGGGGCTGCCCTACGAGCTGAAAATGCTGCCGTTCCCGCCGCGGGTGTTCGCCAAGGAATACCTCGCGATCAACCCGCTCGGCACCATTCCGTTCATGATCGACGGCGAGACCAAAATGACGGAGTCCACGGGCATCTGTCACTATCTCGGCACGCGGCACGGGCCGACGCCGCTGGTCGTCGGGGTCGACGAGCCGGCCTATGGCGCGTTCCTGAACTGGATGTACTTTAGTGACGCGACGCTGACCTTTCCGCAGACGCTGGTGCTCCGCTACGCCCAGCTCGAACCCGAGGAACGGCGCAATCCGCAGGTGGCCGGCGATTACGCCAAATGGTTTTTGGGCCGGCTGCGGGCGGTCGAGGCCGCCACGGCCGAAGCGGAAACGCTGGTCGCCGGGCGCTTCACCGCCGCTGATATCGTCATCGGCTACGCGCTGCGGCTGGCCGAAAACATCGGCCTGTCCAAGGACTTCGGGCCCAACGTATCGGCCTATTGGCAGCGCCTGCAGGCGCGCGACGGCTACCAGCGGGCGGTGGCGGCCGAAACGCTCGCCGGCGACCAGCAGAAGGTCCCGCGGCGGACCTGAAGGGCTTACCGGGCTCCCCCGAATACCGGCCAAATCCTGAGCATTTTCCGAACTTTATCGCGGTGACATCGGCCGCGATTTCTGTATTCTGCCGCCTGCTCCGCCAGAGAGCCCGCACACGGCAAGAAGCAGACCTCGCTCCCGGGAGGGGACGGAAATGAATGACAGCGCGCGCCGGGAATCCGGCCATCTGATGCTGATTACGCCGGAGCGGGTGTTTTACGCCGGCCTGCTCGGCCGTCCGCGGCAACGTTGCCCGGGTGCGCTTCATGTCTATGTCTCGATCGAGGCGGGCCTCTTGCTCACCACTGCCACGGGTCACGAAAGCTACGGCGAACTGGCCGTGGTGGCGCCCGATGTGCGTCATACCATTGCCAGCGACCATCGCTCGGCGATCTGCCTCGTCATCGAGCCGGAAAGCGTCCGGGAAGGCGCCTTCGAGGAACTCGCCGCGCGGCTTTCGGGCGCCGATGCGCCGTTGTTCGCGCAACGCATCCGCGCCACCTATCGCGCGTTGCAGCAGCGGCAACATGGCGACGACATCAGCAACGCCGAGTTCGACACCATGTGCTTCGGCGAAGCGCTGCCGCCGCGTTCGCTCGATCCGCGCGTGGTCAAGTCGATTGCGCAGATCGGCCGGTTCTGCGGCGATCCGGTAACGGCCGCCAGCTGTGCCGCGGAGGCCGGGCTTTCCTCGTCGCGTTTCCTGCATTTGTTCAAGCAGGAGACCGGCATCTCGTTCCGGGCCTTCCGGGCCTGGAAGCGCGCGCGGCATCTGCTGCACTTCGCCAACCAGGACGTCAACCTCGCGCATCTGGCGCAGGATATCGGCTATCCCGACTCCACCCATTTCAGCCATTCGATCCGCCGGTTCTATGGCTTGAAACCGCGCGCGATCTTCTCGGGGTCCAGGGATCTCGCGATCTACCGCAGCGATCCCGGCATGCCCTCCGCCGGCCTGCGCCAGGGGCGGGCCTGACGCGGGAACCGGCGATAGCGCGTTGACGCAAGAAGCCGGATGAAGCGGGCCGCATGATCCGCGGCGAACATTGCGCGCGTGCGTCGCGGGCTGAACCGATCGAAGGCTGATCCAAAGGCTAATTCATGAGCGACAAGGCTGTCATCACCTGCGCGCTGAACGGTGTGCTGACCGACCCGAAGCAGCATCACGTGCCGGTCACGCCGGAACAAATGGCGCGCGAAGCCAGAGCCGCGTTCGATGCCGGCGCCAGCGTGATGCATATCCATCTGCGCCAGCAGGCGCCGGGCAAGGGGCATCTGCCGTCGTGGGAAGTAGCCGTGTCGCGCGAGATCCAGCAGGCGATCCGCGAAGCCTGCCCCGGCGTCATCATCAACCACACCACGGGAACCTCGGGGCCGAATTATCAAGGCGCGCTCGATTGCGTGCGCGAGACCAAACCCGAGATGGCGGCCTGCAACGCCGGCTCGCTGAATTATTTGAAAGTGAAGGCCGACAATACCTGGGCCTGGCCGCCGATGATGTTCGATAACGCGGTCGAGAAGGTGCAGGATTATCTCGACGTCATGAAGGTCGCCAACACGATTCCCGAGTTCGAGTGCTTTGATGTCGGCATCGTGCGCTGCGTCGGCATGTACCGGCAGACCGGGATGTATTCAGGGCCACTGGAATACAACTTTGTGATGGGCGTGGCGTCCGGCATGCCGGCCGATCCGGAATTGCTGCCGATCCTGCTCAAGCTGAAACTGCCGGACGCGAACTGGCAGGTCACTGCGATCGGGCGCGCCGAAATCTGGCCGCTGCATCAACGCTGCGCCGATCTCGGCGGTCATTTGCGCACCGGGCTGGAAGATACCTTCTATCTCGGCGACGGCACCAAGGTGACGTCGAACGGACAATTGATCGAAGGCATCGCCACCTGCGCGCGCAACGCCGGCCGCGAGATCGCGAGCCCAGCGGAAGCGCGGCAGATTTTCGGGATCGGGCACTGAACTTCACCTCTCCCTCCGGGAGAGGTCGGCGCGTAGCGCCGGGTGAGGGGATCTGCTCCATCGATAGACCGGGCCCCCTCACCCCAACCCACTCCCCATGGGAGAGGGAGCGCGCTGGTGCCGTTGATACGTTGGAGGAACCAAATGCAGGATTTGTCAGCCACCGGCGGCGTGCCGGGACCCGGCCGTATCGGCCGGGTGGCGATCGGCGATCTCCTCAAGCGCGCGGCGGCGCGGTTTCCCGACCGGGTCGCCGTCACCGACGGCGCACGGCGCGTGGCGTTTAACGAACTGGAGCGCGACGCCAACCGCTTCGCCAACTATCTGGCTGCGCGCGGCCTGAAACCCGGCGAGAAGATTTCGACCATCTGCAACAATTCGGTCGAGTTCGTCAAAGCGCTGTTCGGAATTCATCGCGCCGGTCTGGTCTGGGTGCCCATCAACACCATGCTCGGCCCCGCCGACATGGACTACATCCTCGACCATGCCGAAGTGAAGTTCGCGCTGATCGACGATAATCTGCATGCCCAGCCGGACCGGCGCGCGGCGCTGCAAAAGCGTGGCATCGACCTGATCGCGGTCGATCTCACCGGCAAGGCGGCTGCGGCTGGTCTTGAAGAGTTCAATAACCTGATAAACGGCCAGTCCGAGATCGAACCCGACATCGAGCTCGACGAGCGCGATCTGGCGATGATCATCTACACCTCCGGTACCACGTCGCGCCCGAAAGGCGCGATGCACTGCCATCTCGCGGTGGTGATGGCGGTCATGAGCAATTGCATCGAGATGCATCTCGACCGCAATGACGGCATCACCGGGCAGTTTCCGCTGTTCCACTGCGCCGGCCATGTGCTGCTGCTGAGTTATCTCTCGGTCGGCGGCCGCATGGCGTTGATGCGCGGCTTCGACCCCGTGGTCTGCATGGAAGCCATCGTGCGCGACAAGCTCACCGTGTTCGTCGGGCTGTCGCTGATGTACCAGGCGATCCTCGATCACCCGCGCCGCCGGGAGTACGACCTCTCCGGCCTGAAGGCCTGCATCTACACCATGGCGCCGATGAGCCGCCCGCTGCTGGAACGCGCGATGGCGGATATGTGCCCGAATTTCGTGTTGTCGAGCGGCCAGACCGAAATGTATCCGGCCACCACGATGTCGCAGCCGGACCGGCAGCTGAAGCGCTTCGGCAATTATTGGGGCGAGTCGCTTGTTGTCAACGAGACCGCAATCATGGACGACGACGGCAAGCTGCTGCCGCGCGGCCAGGCCGGCGAGCTGGTGCATCGCGGCCCCAATGTCATGATGGGCTATTACAAGGATCCGAAGGCGACCGAAGAAGCCAGAAAATTCGGCTGGCACCATACCGGCGACCTCGCGCTGATCGACGAGCATGGCGAAGTGCTGTTCCTCGATCGCAAGAAGGACATGATCAAGTCCGGCGGCGAGAATGTCGCCTCCGTCAAGATCGAGGAGACGCTGCTGGCGCATCCCGCGGTGCAGAACGCCGCCGTGGTCGGCCTGCCGCATCCGCAATGGGGCGAGGCGGTGTCGGCCTTTGTCAAATTGAAGCCGGGCGCGGTCGCGAATGAGGCCGAAATATCGGAGCATTGCCGAAAACATCTCGGCGGCTTCCAGGTACCGAAATTCGTCAGGATCGTCGACGAGATGCCGATGACGGCGACCGGCAAGCTGCGCAAGGTCGAGCTGCGGCAGGCTTTTGCCGGGCATTTCACGAAAGAGAATGCGTAGTGGTGGCTCGCGACTTAACAACATCATCGTCATTCCGGGGCGCGCGTCAGCGCGAACCCGGAATCTCGTGCAAATTATCTCCAGATTCCGGGTCTGGTCCTTCGGACCATCCCGGAATGACGAGCAGGATTATAGATGGCTATCATTGAATCCACCATCGCCCCGAACAGCGCGGCCTTTCAGGCCAACCGCGACGGCATGCTGGCGTTGATCGCGCGCATGCGCGCACTGGAAGAACGGGCGCGCGCGGCGTCGGCCGGCGCCAAGGACCGGTTCCACAAGCGCGGGCAGTTACTGCCGCGCGAGCGGGTGGCGCTGGTGCTGGATCCCGGCACGCCGTTCATCGAGCTCTCGACCCTGGCCGGCTACATGTTCGACGTGCCCGACGCCGGCAAGAGCGTTCCCGGCGGCGGGCTGATCGCCGGCATCGGATTCGTCGCCGGCATCCGCTGCATGGTCTCGGCCAATGATTCCGGCATCGATGCCGGCGCGCTGCAGCCCTACGGCCTCGACAAGACGCTGCGGGTGCAGGAAATGGCGCTGGAGAACAAGCTGCCTTATGTGCAGCTGGTCGAAAGCGCCGGCGCCAATCTGCTGCGCTACCGCGTCGAGGATTTTATCCGAGGCGGCAACATTTTTCGCAATCTGGCACGGCTGTCGGCGGCCGGGCTGCCGGTGGTGACGGTGACGCATGGTTCCTCGACCGCCGGCGGCGCCTATCAGACCGGATTGTCCGACTACATCGTGATGGTGCGCGGCCGTACCCGCGCCTTTCTGGCCGGGCCGCCGCTGCTGAAGGCCGCGACCGGGGAAATCGCGACGGAAGAAGAACTCGGCGGCGCCGAGATGCACACCAGCATTTCCGGCCTCGGCGACTATCTCGCCGAGGACGACCGCGACGCCCTGCGGATCGCGCGGGATATCATGGGAAATCTGCAGTGGGACCGGCCGGAGGCGGACAAGGCTTCGCATCGTCCGCCGCGCCATGATCCCGAGGAACTGCTCGGCATCATGCCGATGGACCACAAGCGGCCGGTCGACATGCGCCAGGCCATTGCGCGCTTCATCGACGATTCCGATTTCACCGAATTCGGCGCCAATTATGGTCCGGCCACGGTATGCGGCCACGCCCGCATCGAAGGCCAGGCGATCGGCATCATCACCAACAACGGCCCGCTGGACGTCCCCGGCGCCAACAAGGCGACGCATTTCATCCAGGCCTGCTGCCAGTCGCGCACGCCGCTGCTCTATCTCAACAACACCACGGGCTACATGGTCGGCAAGGCCTATGAAGAAGCCGGGATGATCAAGCACGGCTCGAAGATGATCCAGGCCGTCACCAGCGCCACCGTACCGCAGATCACGATCTACTGCGGCGCGTCGTTCGGCGCCGGCAATTACGGCATGTGTGGCCGCGGCTTCCATCCGCGCTTCTGCTTCTCCTGGCCCAACGCCAGGACCGCCGTGATGGGCGGCGAGCAGGCCGCCGAAACCATGGCGATCGTCACTGAGGCCGCCGCGGCGCGACGCGGCAAGCCGATCGAGAAGGAAAAGATCGACGCGATGAAGGCGCAGATCACCGGCGTGTTCGACGGCCAGATGGACGTGTTCTCGACCAGCGCCCGCGTGCTCGACGACGGCGTGATAGATCCGCGCGATACCCGCAGCGTGCTGGCGGAAGTGCTGGCAATCTGCCGGGAGGCCGAGGCGCGCAAGCCGCAAGCCATGCAGTTCTCGGTCGCGCGGCCATGAAGGTGAATATGAAGCCGACGCCTTTCTCGAAAATCCTGATCGCCAATCGTGGCGAGATCGCGTTGCGGATCATCCGCACCGCCCGCCGCCTCGGCTATGGCGTGGTTGCGGTCTATTCCGACGCCGACCGCGATGCGCAGCATGTGCGGGAAGCGGACGAGGCCATCCGGATCGGCGAGGCGCTGCCCTCGCAATCCTACCTGAAGATCGAGGCGATCATCGCGGCGGCGAAAGCCAGCGGCGCCGACGCGGTGCATCCCGGTTACGGCTTCCTTGCCGAAAATGAGGATTTTGCGCAGGCCTGCCGCGATGCCGGCCTGGTGTTCATCGGACCATCGCCTGAATCCATCAAGGCGATGGGCAACAAGGCCGGCGCCAAGGAGATCATGCTGGCGGCAGGTGTGCCCTGCGTGCCCGGCTATCAGGGCGCCGACCAGGGCGACGCCGTCATGCTGGCCGAGGCCGGCAGGATCGGCTTTCCCGTCATGGTCAAGGCGGTGGCCGGCGGCGGCGGGCGCGGTATGCGGCTGGTCACGGATGCCACGGCGTTTCCAGATGCGCTGCGCAGCGCGCGATCCGAAGCGCAGGGCGCGTTCGGCGACCCCACCGTGATTCTGGAGCGCGCCATCGCCGATCCCCGCCACATCGAAATCCAGGTGTTCGGCGACCGCCATGGCAACGCCATCCATCTCGGCGAGCGCGACTGCTCGGTGCAGCGCCGGCATCAGAAGCTGATCGAGGAAGCACCGTCGCCGGCGGTGTCGGAGGAACTGCGGGCGCGAATGGGCGCGGTCGCGGTCGCTGCCATCAGGTCGATCGGCTATGAAGGCGCCGGCACGCTTGAGTTCCTGCTCGATAGCTCCGGCGAATTCTATTTCATGGAAATGAACACACGGCTGCAGGTCGAGCATCCCGTCACCGAGGCGATCACCGGGCTCGACCTGGTCGAACTGCAATTTCGGGTTGCCGCCGGCGAGTCGCTCGGGCTGAGGCAGGAGGATGTAAAATTCTCCGGTCATGCCATCGAGGTGCGGCTGTGCTCGGAGGATGCGGGCCAGGATTTCATGCCGCAATCCGGCCGGATGGCGCTGTGGCAGATGCCCGGCGAGATCCGTGTCGAGCACGCGCTGCAATCGGGCTCCGAGATTCCACCGTTCTATGATTCGATGATTGCCAAGCTGATCAGCCATGGCGAAAGCCGCGATGCGGCGCGGCGTCAGCTCATTCATGGCCTCGAACAGTCCGCGGCGTTCGGCGTCACCACCAATCAGGCGTTTCTCGCCGCCTGCCTGGCGCATCCTGTGTTCGCATCGGGCGAAGCGACCACGGCATTCATCGGCCAGCATCGCGACGAGCTGCTGACGCCGCGCGCGGATGCCGCTTCGGAGGCGGCATTGGCGGCGGTGCTGCTTTATGTCACCGATCCCTTTGCGCCGCCGTGGCGCAGCGGACGGACGCTGGCGTCGACTTTTCCGGTGCCGGCCCGCGTCGAGCTCGATCGTGGCATCCATGAGCTCGAAGTCGGCCGCGAGCGCGATGGCGGCTATCTCGCCACCCTTGAAAATACGCCGTACCGGATCGAAATCCACGCGCTCGACGGCGACTGCGTCCGCTTCAGCAGCAATGGCCTGATGGAATCCGCCAGATTCCTGCGCGACGGCGATCGGCTGTTCGTCCTGCACCGGGGCATAACGATCGCAGTCCGCGACCTGACCCGGGCAGCGCCTGCCACGGCAGCGGCAAACGGCGGCGACGGCAAGGTCCGCGCCGCGATGAACGGCCGCGTCGTGGCGTTGCTGGTCAAGCTTGGCGAGAAGGTCGAGGCGGGGCAGCCAGTCATGACGCTGGAAGCGATGAAGATGGAGCATGTGCACACCGCCGGGATTGCGGGCACGATTGCGACGATTGATGTTGCGGAAGGTGAGCAGGTTACGACAGGGAAGATTGTGATGGAGATCGAGGCGGGTGCGCCTGTATCAACTTCGTAGGATGGGCAAAGGCGCACTCGCGCCGTGCCCACCATCTTTGTCGCAGTGAGGTGGTGGGCACGCTTCGCTTTTCCTGCCCTACGGAGTTGGGCTCGCCCGCCCCGTGCCATCATTGAGCCAGCACGCCACCTGATGCCTGGTCCCGGCTTCCGCCAGCACTGGCGCATCCACCTTGCACCGATCCATCACATAACGACATCGCGTGTGAAACGCGCAGCCGGAGGGCGGGTTGATCGGGCTTGGCACGTCGCCGTCGATCATCGGCTTCAGCGTTTTCTTCTTCGGGTCCGCCACCGGCACCGAAGCCAGCAGGGCCTGCGTATAGGGATGCCTGGGGTTGGCGAACAGTTCGGCCTTCTCGGCGATCTCGACGATGCGGCCGAGATACATCACGGCGACGCGGTGGCTGATATGGGCGACCACGGCGAGGTCGTGGGCGATGAACAGATAGGAAAAGCCGTGCCGGCGCTGCAGGTCGATCAACAGGTTGATCACCTGGGCCTGGATCGAGACGTCGAGTGCCGAGACCGGCTCGTCGCACACGATCAAATCGGGCCCGAGCGACAGCGCGCGGGCGATGCAGATGCGCTGGCGCTGGCCGCCGGAGAACTGGTGCGGATAGTTCTGCATCTGGTCCACCCGCAAGCCCACCTGATCGAACAGTTCCGCGACCCGTTCGCGCTTTTTTTCTCCCTTGGCCAGGCCATGGACGCTGAGCGGCTCGCCGACGATATCGCCCGCCGTCATGCGCGGATTGAGCGAGGCGAACGGGTCCTGGAAGATGATCTGCATCGAGCGCCGGTGCTCGCGCAGATCGGCCTTGCCGAGATGGGTGATATCGAGGCCGTTGAGCTGGATGCTGCCGCTGGTCGGCTCGACCAGTCGCAGGATGGCGCGCGCCACCGTCGATTTGCCGCAGCCGGATTCCCCGACCATGCCCAGCGTCTCGCCGACACCGACCGTGAAGCTGACACCATCGACGGCATGCACGGTGCCGACGCGGCGGCGCAGCACGCCGCCGCGCACCGCGTAATGTTTGACGAGATCGGTGACTTCGAGCAGCGGAGTTGCGTCGGTCATGGCGTGGCCGCCGTTTCCGCGGCGCGCCAGCACGCCGCCAGGTGATCGCCGCCCCAGTCCTGCAGCGGCGGATATTCGGCCCGGCAGCGATCGATCGCGAGAGAACAGCGCGGCGCGAAGGCGCAGCCCGGCGGCAGGTTGGTCAGTGACGGCACCATGCCGGGAATTTCGACCAGCCGTGCATCGGAGTTGGAGCCGAACGTCGCCACCGCGGGCATCGATGCCATCAGGCCGCGGGTGTAGGGATGCTTCGGACTTTCGAACAGCGCCTCGACACTGGCTTCCTCGACCTTCCTGCCGGCATACATCACGATGACGCGTTGCGCGGTCTGCGCCACCACGCCGAGATCGTGCGTGATCAGGATCAGCCCGGTGCCGAGTTCCTTCTGCAGTTCGACGATCAGCGTCAGGATCTGGGCCTGGATGGTGACATCCAGCGCCGTGGTCGGCTCGTCCGCGATCAGCAGCGCCGGCCGGCACGCCAGCGCCATCGCGATCATGGCGCGCTGGCGCATGCCGCCGGAAAGCTGATGCGGATATTCCCGCGCACGCTGTTCGGGTTCGGGAATGCGCACCAGCCGCAGCATCTCGACGGCCTTGCTCCAGGCTTCCTTACGGGTCAGCTTGCGATGCAGGCGAACCGCTTCGGTGATCTGGTCGCCGATCCGCATCACCGGGTTGAGCGAGGTCATCGGCTCCTGAAAAATCATCGAGATGCGATTTCCCCGGATCGCGCGCATCTCGGCCTCGTCGAGGCCGAGCAGGTCGGTTCCTTCCAGCGTCACGGAGCCGCCGACGATCCGGCCCGGCGGATCCGGCACCAGCCGCATGATCGACAGCGCGGTGACACTCTTGCCGCAACCGGACTCACCGACGATCGCCAGCGTCTCGCCGCGGCGAACGCTGAAGGAGACGTCGTCGACCGCCCTGAACAGCCCCGAATTGGTGAAGAACACCGTCTGCAGGTTCTTCACGTCGAGAACCATATCGTCGCCCAAAACCTCGTTCATCAGCCGCGCTGCCTCGGATCGAGGATGTCGCGCAGCGCGTCGCCGAACAGATTGGTGCCGAACACCGCGAGGCTGATGGCGACGCCGGGGAAGATCACCAGCCACGGCGCGGTGCGGACATATTCCGCCGCCGATTCCGACAGCATGCGGCCCCACGACGGATAGGGCTCGGGAATGCCGAGGCCGAGGAACGACAGCGAGGCCTCGGTGAGAATGGTGGAGCCGAGCTGCGCCGTCGCCAGCACGATCAGCGGCGCCAGCGTGTTGGGCAGCACATGGCGCAGCGCGATGCGGGTTTCGCTCATGCCGACCGATTTCGCGGCTTCGATGAACGGCAGCTCGCGCAGCGCCAGCGTATTGGCGCGGATCACGCGGGCGACGGTCGGGATCAACGGGATCGCGATCGCGATGATGACGTTCGGCAGCGACGGCCCCAATGCTGCGGTCATCACCAGCGCCAGCACCAGGAGCGGCAGCGCCTGCAGGATATCGGTGATGCGCTGGAACACGAGGTCGACCCAGCCGGACAGGTAGCCAGAGGCGAGGCCGACGATCACGCCGATCGACGATCCGAGCAGAGTCGAACCGACGCCGACGGCGAGCGAGATGCGGGCGCCGTGGATGATCCGGCTCCAGACGTCGCGGCCGAACGAGTCGGTTCCGAGCCAATGCTGCGCACTGGGGGCCGCCAGACGCTGCATCGAATCGACCGAGAGCGGATCGTAACGGGCGATGAAATCAGCCAGCAAGGCGGCCAGCACGAACAATATCATGATGATGAGGCCGATGGCGCCCAGCAGATGACGCCGCGCCAGGTACGCCAGCTTGCGCCAGCCATGCGTCGAATGGGCGCCGGCGCGTCGCAATTCATTATCGTAGTTGATGACGGCCAACGCTGTCTCCAAATCTTCCCAAAAATCAGTCCGTGTAGCGGATGCGTGGATCGATCGCGGCGTAGAGCATGTCGACCGTGAAGTTCGTGACCACGACGACCAGGGCGATCAGCATCACCAGATTCTGCACGATCGGATAGTCGCGCCACCTGATAGCCTCGACCAGGAAGCGGGCGACGCCGGGAATATTGAACACGGTCTCGGTGACGATCAGTCCGCCGATCAGGAACGCGGCCTCGATGCCGATGATGGTGATAACAGGAAGAATCGCGTTCTTCAGCGCATGGTGATAGTTGACGGACTGCTCGGACGCGCCCTTGGCGCGCGCGGTGCGGATGTAGTCCTGGCGCAGGATTTCGAGCATCGACGAGCGGGTGATCCGCATCACCAGCGCGGCGCTGCGAAAGCCGACCGCCATCGCCGGAACGGCGTAGATCGCGAACGCCTCGGTCCAGGTGGCCGGGTTCGGATTGAAGATCGGCATGGTCCCGAACATCGCGACCGACGCCATCAGAATCAACAGCCCAAGCCAGAACGACGGCAGTGACAGGCCGCTCAGGCTGACGACGCGCAGCGCATAATCGAGCCGGGTGCCCTGTTTCACGGCGCTGATGACGCCGAGCGGAATGCCGATCGCGGCCGAGAACAGCAGCGCCAGCGCCGCCAGCCGCGCGGTGATCGGAATCCGCGGCAATATTTCCTGCAGGGCGGGCTTCTCGGACACATAGGAGTAGCCGAGGTCGCCATGCAGCAGACCGCCGATCCATTTCACATACTGCACGAAGATCGGCTGGTCGAGCCCGAGCTCCTTCTCCAGGTTCGCCTTGTCCGCCTGGTCGACGAATCCGGCGGCGTCGAACAGGATGTCGACGATGTTGCCGGGCACGACGCGCAGCAGCACAAAGATGATGACCGAGATCCCGAACAGGGTCACGAGCATCAACACGAGGCGCCGCACGATATAGGCAAACAACGGGCTGCTCCTGTCAGCGCGTATGGCGCAAAAGGGATGGCATCATGCGACCGGAATACGCGCAAATAGTAGAGGCTGGCGGGCTACCCCTGCCGCGACCTGCGGCAGGAGAGGCTACTTGTCCATCCACACATCCTCGTAACGATAGCCGTTGTAGGAGCTGTTCACCATGATGGTGATACCCTTGACATAGGGCTGCCAGCACGAGCCCATGCGGCCGTGATAGATGATCGGGCGGGCGACGTCTTCCTGCAGCTTCTTGTCGATCTCCCAGACCAGCTTCTTGCGTTTGGCGACGTCGGTCTCGGCGGACTGCTCGCCGAACAGCTTCTCGATGTCCTTGTTGCAGTAGTTGGTGTAGTTCCGCTCCGAGCCGCAGGAATAGTTCTCGTAGAACGACTGGTCGGGATCGTCGACCGCATTGCCGGTCAAATTGAGGCCGAGCGCGTAGTCCTTGCGCGCCACTTTGGAGAACCAGTTGGCGGTTTCCACCACGTCGAGTTCGCCGTCGATGTGGATGCTCTTGAGCTGATCGATCAGGATGATGGCGGGGTCACGGTAGATCGGAATGTTGCGGGTGGCGACCTTGACGGCGAGGTGCTTGCCCGGCCCATAGCCCGCTTTCGCCATCAGTTTGCGGGCTTCCTCCCGGTTGGCGTTGATGTCGGGGCCGTAGCCCGGAATCGTCTCCAGCATCTCCTTCGGCATCGCCCATAACCCGCCGGGCGCCGGAAGCATGGTGCCGCCGATATCCGCCTGGCCTTCGAACAGGATCGAGACGAAGGCCTTGCGGTCGAGCGCCAGCGCCATCGCGCGGCGAATGTCGATGTTGTCAAACGGCGGTGAGGACGAATTGACGATGATGTTGGTGGAGACGTTGACCGGCTCGACGACGCACACCGCCTTCGGCGCCTGCTTCTTGACGTCCTTGAGCAGAGGGATCGAGACCTCGGTCGGAAACGTCATGTCGAACTGGCCGGAAATAAAGCCGAGAATGGCGGTCGACCGGTTGGTGATGATGGTGAATTCGATGCCGTCGAGATGCGGCAAGCCTTTCTTCCAGTAATCCGGATTGCGGGTGAGCTTGATGGATTCGTTGGCCTTGAACTCGACGAATTTGAACG
>CALROE020000003.1:0-21871 GCA_943369715.1 Bradyrhizobium ivorense | reverse complement strand
AATCTCCGCTCCGTTCACGTAGGAGCTGGTCTCCGTACACAGCACGTAGATGATCTTCGCCACTTCATCGGGCGTGCCGAGCCGGCGCAGCGGGATCTGCTGCTCGACGATCTTCTCGGTGCCCGGCGACAGGATCGAGGTGTCGATTTCGCCCGGCGCGATCGAATTGACGCGGACGCCGATGCGGCCGAAATCGGACGCCATCTCGCGGGTCAGCGAGGCCAGCGCCGCCTTCGAGGTGGCGTAGGCGGCCCCCGCAAACGGATGCACGCGCGAGCCCGCGATCGAGGTGACGTTCACCACCGAGCCCTTGGCGGCCTTCAACTCCTCGATCAGCCCGCGCGCCATCATGATCGGCGCGAAGAAGTTGACCCGGAAGACATGGCTCCAGGTCTCGATGTCGGTATCGATCGATCCCAGCCGCGCGCCGCCCTCGGCCTTCGGCGAAATCGCGGCGTTGTTGACCAGCGCGTGCAGCTCGCCGCCCTCCAGCCGCTGGCGGATTTCCGAGATCGCCCGCGTGGTATCGTCATGGTCGGCGAGGTCGACTTGGATATGGTCCTCGGGTCCGGCGCCCCACGGGCACTCCTCGGGAAAGGGATGCCGCGAACAGGTCAGGACGCGCCAGCCCGCCGAGGAAAAGCGGATCACGGTGGCGTGCCCGATGCCGCGGCTGGCTCCGGTCAGGAGCATCGTGCGCCGCGGGCCGTGGTTGGTTGGATTCGGCATAAATGGTTCTCTTGTTTTTCGTCATGCCCGGCCTTGTGCCGGGCATCCACGTCTTCCTTCGATCTTTAACGAGTAAAGGCGTGGATGGCCGGGACGAGCCCGGCCATGACGGCTTATTCTACGGATAAAGCCGTGTCTTCGACCATGGCTGGTCCGGCGTCGCGCGGGTGAATTCGATGCGGTCGTGCAGGCGGAACGGGCGGTCGTGCCAGAATTCGAACCGGGCGGGCTCGATGCGCCAGCCGCTCCAGCCCGACGGCCGCGGCACTTCGCCGATGATGTGCCTGGCTGCCACCTTGGCGATCGCCTGCTCGAAGGCAAAGCGGCTCTCCAGCGGCTGCGACTGCTTCGAGGCCCAGGCGCCGATCTGCGCCTGCTTCGGGCGGGTGGCGAAATAGGCGTCGGCCTCGGCGTCGGTCACCGGCGACACGTTGCCGCGGATGCGGACCTGCCGGCGCAGCGATTTCCAGTGAAACAGTAAAGCCGCTTTAGGATTTGTGGCGAGTTCGCGGCCTTTTTGACTGGCGATGTGGCTGTAGAAGACAAAACCGTCGGCATCATAGCCTTTCATCAGCACCATGCGCACGTCGGGCAGCCCATCGGCGTCGACGGTCGCCAGCGCC
Organism: Bradyrhizobium ivorense; assembly: GCA_943369715.1. GTDB lineage: Bacteria > Pseudomonadota > Alphaproteobacteria > Rhizobiales > Xanthobacteraceae > Bradyrhizobium > Bradyrhizobium ivorense_A. Next base: position 20,519 of record CALROE020000003.1, on the reverse strand, counting down.
ATCGCGTTGGGATCGTTCGGCTCGGCCTTCACGGCCTCGGCAAACCATTCGCCGAACAGCGCAAACGGTTCCTCGGCGGCGGTGAAATCACCTGATGTTAACGGTGTCGGGTGTTTGATGGAGGTTGTGTCGGTCATGTCAGGAGTTCCGAGTTGCGTCCGCCCGCGTCCCAGAGCGCGTTGCAGTCCCCATGCAGGCTCGCCCTATATAAGACATGGGAACGCATTGGCCTATCGGCGATCGGGCCGGCGGGCGCCGTGATGACATTGATTCTGATCGGTTTGGGGTCGGGCGGCTGCAGCCTGACCCGCGGCGACGGCGCCTTCGCCAAAATGGACGACAGCGACGTGACGGGGTCGATCGGGCCGGCTCCGGCGTCGCCGGTGCCCACCGAGACCGATCTGGCCTTTGCCCGCACCGCCGCCTCCGACGTGCTGACCAAGGGCAGCAAGGATTCCAGCCAGCCCTGGGAAAATCCCGAGACCGGCGCCCGCGGCTCGGTGACGCCGCTGGCCCATGCCTATCCGTCCGAAGATGGCCGGACCTGCCGGGACTTCCTGGCGAGCTACGTCAACGGCCGCTCCGAAAGCTGGCTGCAGGGCGCCGCCTGCAAGGCCGGCCATGGCCGTTGGGAAATTCATACGCTAAAGCCGTGGCGGCGGGGCTAATCCCCGTTGCAAAAATACCACTGACACCCCAGATGAAGCCTGAAGCGGGCGAACCGTCCGTGGGCTATGATCTGATTTCCCTGGAGCCTTTCGGTTCTGATTGTATCTGAACCGGGCTCTGGTCTTTTGCTTAGAGGAGACGTGACGGATGCGCGACCCCTATGAGGTCTTGGGGGTGCCGCGGGGCGCCAGCGCTGCGGCGATCAAGAGCGCCTATCGCAAGCTCGCCAAGAAGCATCACCCCGACGCCAACAAGAACGATCCGAAATCGCAGGCGCGTTTTTCCGAGCTGAATTCGGCCAACGAGATCCTCGGTGACGAGGCCAAGCGCAAGCAGTTCGATCGCGGCGAGATCGACGCCGAGGGCAAGCCGCGCTTTCAGGGCTTTCCCGGCGGCGACCCGCGTGGCCGCGGGCCCTCGCCCGGCGGTTTCGAGAGCCACACCTTCCGCAGCGGCCCCGGCGGCGGCGGCTTCGAGGACATTCTCAACAGCATGTTCGGCGGTGCCGGCCGTGGCGCGCGGCCGGGACCCGGCGGCGCCTTCGAGTTCGAGACCGGCGGCATCGGGCTCGATCTCGATCTGTCCGTCGCCATGACGGTGTCGCTGGAAGAGGCGGCGAACGGCGTCGAGAAACGGGTCCGGCTGCCGAGCGGCAAGGAGCTCAATGTCAAGATTCCCGCCGGCGTGATCGCCGGCCAGCAGATCCGGCTGAAGGGGCAGGGCGAGACCGCGCCCGGCCACCGGCCCGGCGATCTCCTGATCACGGTCGCGATCGCACCGCATGCCTTCTTCAAGGTCGACGGCAGCGATCTGCGCGTCGACCTGCCGGTCACGCTGTATGAGGCTGTGCTGGGTGGCAAGGTTCGGGTGCCGACGCTGAGCGGCGCGGTCGAATTGTCGATCCCGAAAAACACATCGAGCGGGCGAACGTTTCGCCTCAAGGCCAAGGGCTTGCCAAAGCCGGGCGGCAGCGCCGGCGACCTGTTCGTCACGACCCGCATCATGCTGCCGGACGGGAACGATTCCGAACTCGAGGCATTGATGCAGAAATGGCGCGACGGACACCCGTATCATCCGCGCGCCGATCTGACCTGAGCGTCTTCAAGGCGTCGCTACTAAAGGTGCGGCCTCGACCGGGGGACCAGCGCGGTACAAAAACCCCAGCCGAGGCCGCTTCGCGTCGATCGGCGGATCGAACGCACCTCAACATCGCGTGATCACCCGGTGCGATTTTGAGACGTGCCGATGACTTGATTCCAGATTTTCCGTGTCGGAATTGGGACAAAGAGCCTGGTGACGAACTCACAACGTCATTGCGAGCGCAGCGAAGCAATCCATTCTTTCTTTGTACGGCGACATGGATTGCTTCGTCGCATCCGCCTTCGCCCGAAGGCGGGCTTCTGCGGACAAGAGAGCTCCTCGCAATGACGGCTCACGCCGTCACCCGCCATTCTTCTCGGTTGCGTCGTAGACCAGCCGCGCCACCTGGGTCAGGCGGTCGCGGTCGCTGCTGCCGCTGACCACGAAGGCCACGCCGCGATCGGCCCAGAACAGCGCGCCGTCCTTGTCCTGCGCCGTATAACGCATTTGCGTCGCCTCGCCGTCCGCCTTGGCGGCGTAGACCGTAAAGCGTTCGCCCGATGCGCTCTCATACATCAGGAATGAGGCGGGTCCGTTCGGACCGGGCAGCAGCCTGCCGCCGACCAGCTTCAACCCGGTGGCATCGAGCTCCGGTGCGAACACCACCCAGCCGCAGCGCTTGGTCAGCCATGTCTGCAGATGCGCGCGTTCGCTGCCGGGCACCTCCACCGGATGACGAACCTCGACCACGTAAAGCCGGTGCGCGACCAGCGCCTCGCTCGTAAAACTCTGGAACGCCGACGGCGAAGCCGCCACGCCATGCGCCAGCCAGCCGGCGCCGCCGCCGGCAATGAACGCCACCAGGGTCGCGGCGATCGCGCCAACCATCCACCGGCGCGGTTCTCGCACCAGCCGTTCGATTTCCAGCCGCTTCGGCACCGGCTCGTCGGCGACGGAATCGTAGCGCGCATGCAGCGCTTCGGCCATCGCGCGCCAGGATCGCACCCGCTCGGCATCGTCAGGATGCGCCGCGAGCCATGCCTCGACATCGCCGCGCCGCTCCGGCGGCAGCTCATTGTCGATATGGGCGTGCAGTTCGTCTTCGGTGACGGGAATTCTTGGCTCGGTCATTGTCGTTGTCTCTTCTCGATCGAAAGGTTCTCGGCTTCTGTCGCAAGTTCTCTTGGAGTCTCTCTTGGAATTTCACGCATAAGGATCGCCATCACTTCACCCGCCGCAGCGCCGGCCGCTCGCCCTCGAGGGCGGCCTTGACATGGGCGCGGGCGCGGGCGAGGCGCGACATTACGGTGCCGATCGGCACCGCCTGAATGTCGGCGACCTCGCGGTAGCTCAACCCTTCCAGCATCACCAGCAGCAGCACCGAGCGTTGCTCCTCGACCAGGGTGGCGAGCGCGCGGGCGATGTCGCGGCCTTCGGCCTCGGTGCCGCTGGCGTCGGGATTGTTGTCGAGCAGCTGCATGAATTGCGGCCGCCGCGCCAGCGATCGCCGCCGGTTCTTGTTGAGGTTGGTCAGGATGGTGTAGAGCCAGCTCCGGATATCGCCGCCGAGAAACAGCCGTTCCGAACGCAGCGCCCGCACCAGGGTGTCCTGCACCAGATCGTCGGCGATGTCGGCGTCGCGCGCCAGCGCACGCGCATAGCGGCGCAGCGCCGGGATCATGGCTTCGACACTCTGACGGAATGCGGTCATTGACAGGGATCTCGGGTTGCTGCGGCGGCGCCCCACCTCGCGCCAACGCCTGTCACATCATAACACCCGAATGCCGGAACTATTCCAGCGGTTAAGGCTGCGGGACAACAGCCTTAACCGGGGTGAATTTGGGCTGTACCGCCCGGAAAGGCTGGTGTACCTCCAGACCTGATCTAAAGGTCGATTGGAAACCGAAATGTCGCAAAATGCAGGGCTGATGCAGGGCAAGCGCGGAGTGATCCTCGGCGTCGCCAACAACCGCTCGATCGCCTGGGGCATCGCCAAGGCCTGCCGCGCGGCGGGCGCCGAGATCGCGCTGACCTGGCAGGGCGACGCGCTGAAGAAGCGGGTCGAGCCGCTGGCCAAAGAGCTCGACGGTATCACGCTCGGGCATTGCGACGTCACCGACCCCGCCACCATCGACGCGGTGTTCGCGGTGCTCGCGGAGAAATGGGGCAAGATCGATTTCGTCGTCCACGCCATCGCGTTCTCCGACAAGGACGGTCTCGAGGGCCGCTATCTCGAAACCACCGCCGACAATTTTTCCAAGACCATGCTTATCAGCTGCTACTCGCTGACCGCGATCACGCAGCGCGCCGAGAAGCTGCTGACCGACGGCGGCTCGATCCTGACGCTGACCTATTACGGCGCCGAAAAATGGATGCCGCATTACAACGTGATGGGCGTCGCCAAGGCGGCGCTGGAAGCCAGCGTGCGCTATCTCGCCGCCGACCTCGGCGAGAAGAACATTCGCGTCAACGCGATCTCGGCGGGCCCGATCAAGACGCTGGCGGCGTCCGGCATCGGCGATTTCCGCTATATCCTGAAGTGGAACGAATACAATTCGCCGCTGCGCCGCACCGTCTCGATCGAGGAAGTCGGCGACAGCGCGCTCTATCTGCTCTCGGACATGTCGCGCGGCGTCACCGGCGAAGTGCATCACGTCGATGCCGGCTATCACGTCGTCGGCATGAAGCGTCCCGACGCGCCGGATATTTCGCTGGCGAAGGATTGAATAAAGCTCGTCATGCCCGGGCTTGACCCGGGCATCCACGCCTTCCTTTGCTTCAAGCTGAAGTAAGACGTGGATGGCCGGGGCAAGCCCGGCCATGACGAACAGAGAACGCGAATTACTCATGCCCACCATCTACTACATTCGCCATGGCGAGACCGCATGGAATGCCGCCGGACGCTTCCAGGGCACGCAGGATATTCCGTTGAATGATCTCGGCCGCAGCCAGGCCGTGGCGGCCGGCGGCATCCTCGCCGGCCTGATCGCGCGCCATGGTCACGAGGCATCCGCGCTGCCCTTCGTCGCCAGCCCGCTCGGCCGCGCCCGGATGACGATGGAGCTGGTGCGCGGCGCCTTGCAACTGCCGCATCACGATTACGCCCTCGATGACCGGCTGCGCGAGATCGCCTTTGGCCAGTGGGAGGGCCTGACGCTGCCCGAGATGGAGCGGCACGACGCCGCCACCTTTGCCTCGCGCCTGGCGGACAAATGGGGCGTCGCCGCCCCCTCGGGCGAGAGCTATGCCAGCGTCACCTTGCGGATGCGCGAATGGTTCGAATCCCTTCAGGGCGACACCGTCACGGTCGCCCATGGCGGCACCATGCGGGCGCTGATGGTGGCGCTCGGCGTCGCCACACCGCTGGAGGCCTCGGACATACCGATCGGACAGGGCGTGGTGTACGTGTTCAGCGAGGGGCGGCTGACGAAGCATGGTTAAGGGGGCGAGGCGGGATTTGACCCCCCGAACCATCAGCGTTACCACACAGCCTGTTCCTGCGATCCCGAGCCTTCAAAATGTCCTTCAACACCTTCGGCCACCTGTTCCGGGTCACGACCTTCGGCGAGAGCCACGGGATCGCGATCGGCTGCGTGGTCGATGGCTGCCCGCCGCTGCTGCCGCTGACCAACGAGGACATCCAGCTCGATCTCGACCGCCGCCGGCCCGGCCAGTCGCGCTTCACTACGCAGCGCCAGGAGCCCGACGCGGTCAAGATCCTCTCCGGCGTGATGGCGCATCCGGAAACCGGCGTGCAGGTGACCACCGGCACCCCGATCGCGCTGTTGATCGAGAACACCGACCAGCGCTCGAAAGACTATTCCGAGATCAAGGACAAGTTTCGTCCGGGACACGCCGACTTCACCTATGAGGCGAAATACGGCCTGCGCGACTACCGCGGCGGCGGACGCTCCTCCGCGCGCGAAACCGCCACGCGAGTCGCCGCCGGCGCCATCGCCCGCAAAATCCTGCCCGGAGTTACCGTGCGCGGCGCGCTGGTGCAGATGGGACCGCACAGGATCGACCGCGCCAAATGGGACTGGGACGAGATCGCGCGCAATCCGTTCAACTGTCCCGACAAGGACAAGGCCGCGTTCTTCGAGGGCTATCTCGACGGCATCCGCAAGAGCGGCTCGTCGATCGGCGCGGTCATCGAGGTTGTCGCCGAAGGCGTGCCGGCCGGTCTGGGCGCGCCGATCTATGCCAAGCTCGATGCTGAACTGGCCGCAGCCCTGATGAGCATCAACGCCGTCAAGGGCGTCGAGATCGGCGCGGGCTTCGGCGCCGCCGAACTCACCGGCGAGGAAAACGCCGACGAGATGCGCACCGGCAATAACGGCACCCGCTTTCTCTCCAACAACGCCGGCGGCGTGCTCGGCGGCATCACTACCGGCCAGCCCGTTGTGGCGCGCTTTGCCGTGAAGCCGACGTCCTCGATCCTGTCGCCGCGCCAGACCGTCGACCGCAGCGGTCACGACACCGACATCATGACAAAAGGCCGCCACGACCCCTGCGTCGGCATCCGCGCGGTGCCGGTCGGCGAAGCCATGGTGGCCTGCGTGCTGGCGGATCATTTTCTGCGGCACCGCGGGCAGGTGGGCGGGTAGGTTTTGTAAGGCGCGGACTGGCAACGACGTCGTCCGTGTGCATATCGAAGACGTCATTGCGAGGAGCGAAGCGACGAAGCAATCCAGCTTTCTTGCTTCGTGCAGCAAGCTGGATTGCTTCGCTCCGCTCGCAATGACGGTACGAAAGTCTTCCGCGGTCTCGTTTCCCTCACATCATCCCGTCCGCGATCTTCTCCGCCGCCATCAGCGTCGGAAAATTGGTGTTCGCGCACGGCACCACCGGGAAGATCGAGGCGTCGACCACGCGCAGGCCCTGGATGCCCTTGACGCGGCCCTCTGTGTCGACCACCGCCATCGGATCGTCGGCGCGGCCCATCCGCAGCGAGCAGGAGGCGTGCCAGACGCCGATCGTGGCCTTGCGGACGAAGGCTTCCAGCGCCTCGTCGTCGGCCATCACTTCTTCGAAGCTGAAGCCTTCGACAATAAAGTTGTCGATGATGGCGTGGCGCAGCGCGGCAGGGCCGTCCATCAGGACGGCAGCAATCGAAGTGAGGATCTTGTTCCTGGTGTTGACCACGCCGATCTTGCGGACGCGGTCGGTGTAGGAGGCCGGGAACGGCTTGTCGGTGACGGCCATCAGCGGCGCGCTCATCTGCAGGCCCGCCATCTTGCGAAAGCCGCTCATCAGGCGGTCGAGGTCGCGCTTGTCGGACAGCAAATTGAACTCGACGATCGGCTCGGCCTGGGGATTGCGCGAAGCGAGCTTGACCTGGCCGGTCTCCGAATAGGTCTTGTTGACGAAGGTGAGCAGCGAGGCGATCTGCTCGCCGACCGCATGCCAGGCCGATTTGCTCAGCACGGCGACGAACATGTCGCCGGCAGGCGTGCCGGCTAAGCCCGAGGAATAGCGCAGCCCCATCTGGATGTGGCGCCTTGTGTGCTCGTTCATGCGCGCGCCGCGGCGTACATAGGACGACAGGGCGATCGAGGGATGATCCATCAGGCCCTGGCCGACGCCGGCGAGGCCCATCAGTACGGGAATGCCCATTTCCCTGAGATGTCCGACCGGGCCGATGCCGGCGCGCAGCAGATGCGCCGGGGAATGGATGGCGCCGCAGGACAGGATGATCTCGCGGCCGCGAAACTCCTGTTCGCGGCCATCGACCAGCGCCTTGACGCCGACGCAGCGGGTGCCCTCGAACAGCAATTCCTTCACGACCGTGTTGGTCGAGATCGTCAAATTGCTGCGCTTGCGGGTGTCGCGATCGAGATAGCCCATCGCGGCCGAGACGCGCGCCTCGTCCTGGTTGGAATGCGTCACCGGAAAATAGCCGTCGACGAATTCGCCATTCTGGTCGGGCAAATAGGCGTAGCCGGCGAGCCTGCAGGCTTCGCCCATCGCCTGTGAATGCCTGGTCCAGTGCTCCCTTGGAATGCGGCGCACCGGGATGCGGCCGTCCTTGCCGTGCAGCGGCCCGTCGCAATCGAGATCGCGCTCGACTTTCTTGAAGTACGGCAGCACGTCGTTCCAGTTCCAGCCGGCGGCGCCGCGGGCCTCCCACTCCGCGTAGTCGGTCGGCGCGCCGCGGTTGGCCATCTGGCCATTGATCGAGGAGCCGCCGCCCAGCACGCGCGCCTGCTCGTATTTGCGCAACGGCGGGCGGTCCGCTTCCGGATTGTTATGGCTGACGATCTGCGTAGTGACCTTGAGCTCGGTCCAGTGGAAGCGCGGATCGAAATAGGCCTGCCCGGAATAGCTGTCGCGAATTTCCGGCGGCTCGTTGCCCGGCGGCGTGTCCTGGCCCGCTTCGCAGAGCAGGACTTTGTTGGCGCTCCTGGCCGAGAGCCGGTGGGCCATGACCGAGCCCGCCGAGCCGCCGCCGACGATAATGGTGTCGTACACTGTGACGCTTCTCCCTGGTTTCTGCCAGGAAGCTAGCGCACCTCTGGCGCCAGGTCACGCCGACTGTCGATGGGGCGGGACGCGCCGCCCCGATATCGCACGCAGCCAGCGCGACGGTCCGGCGATGCGGGGCGCAGCCGCGCTTGCCGAAAAACCCCGCCGGGCCGCGTCCATCGCGGGCTTCTCGATCCAGCGATAGGTCAGGGCGGCGACAGGCACGACGAGGACGACCGAAAGGATGAGTGCCAGCAGCAGCGCTTGATCCGGCGTTCCCAGCAGCACCAGCTTCTCGTCACTGTGCCAGATGATCAGATCGAGCCTGGCCTTCTGGGCGATGAAGGAAGCGCCCATCTTTATCACGTGGAAGATGAAGGTATGGATCATGTAGATCGAGTAGGACCACAGGCCGAGCTTCTGCAGCGCGGAGCTCCGTAGCACGCTCGAGATGGCGCCCTGGTCGAAGGAAAAAACGTAGATCAGGATCATGGCGGCCAGCGGAAACGCAAATTGCCATCCGCCCGATGGCGTCGTCACCGCAAAGGCGACGACCAACACCAGACAGCCGGCCTCGAGCAGGCTCGGCGCCTTCAGCCTGTCACCGGAACGCTGGCGCAAATCATACACCAGGCAGCCCGCGAAGAAGCTGAAGCAGGCCCGCAGCATGCCCCAATCGTGGGAGACGAACAGCGTGTCCGGCGAGACCGTGTAGAGCAGCAGTCCGGCCGCCATGCAGAGGCCGAGAAAGACCTCGTACTTGCGGCGCGGGAACAGCAGCACCACGACGGCGAACAGGATCGAGACGTAGAATTCGAGCGCCGCACTCCAGGCCGGTCCGTTCCAGCTCAGACCCCAATGCAAACCGAACGACTGCAGAAACAGAAAGTTGGTGACGAGTTCCCAGAGCGAACGGCCCTGGACGAAGGCCTGCGAATGCAGTTCGAAAGCGGTGTCGGCACGGCTGAAGATCAGCTTGGCCAGTTCGAAGCCAACGAACAGCGCCAGCATGGTGAGATGCAGCGGCCAGAGCCGGGCAAGCCGCATGACGGCGAAGCGGAGGCCCTCCGCGCCATGGTTAAGGCGTTGACCATAGGCGTGACAGAGCACGAAGCCGGACAGCGCAAAGAACAGGTCGACGCAGAATTGCAGATTGGCGAATGCGCCGACACCCTTGAGCGCATGGTAAATTGGGATATGAAACAGCACGACCAGCAGGGCGCAAACGCCGCGTAGCGCGTCCAGCGCCTCAAATCGAACCGAAATCGGACTTGTCTGTCCCAGCATGCTACATCTGCCCGGTCGGCCGGTTGCTTTGCCAAGCCTATGAGCAAGACCAGGGCCATCTTTCCGCATTGCAATCCTCGATTGTGCCATCGGACCGCGCCTTCGCGCGATCGGAATGACGCCGTATCGTCTTGACGTCGGTGAAGCTTGCATCGCAAATGCCGGGATCATGAACGCACCCGAAATGCAGAAAATTACCGACTGGCTGATCGACGGCGCGCGCTCGGCGAGCAGTCCGACCCGGTTGATGTCGGAAACCTGCGAACGCCTGGTAGCGGCGGGCCTGCCTTTGTACCGCGTCGGCGTCTTCGTCCGCACGCTGCATCCTGACATCTACGGCCGCAATTTCATCTGGCGGCCCGGCGCCGAGGTCGAAATGGGCACGGTGGATTTCAATATTCTGGAGGCGCCGGGATTCATCAACAGCCCGCTGATGATCGTGTTCACGGAAGGCAAGGAGGTTCGCGGCCGGCTGGAAGATCTGCAGGGCAGCCGCTTTTCGATTTTCGACGATTTGCGCGCCGAGGGCGTCACCGATTACATCGCGCTGCCGCTGCATTTTACCGACGGCTTGAGTCACGCATCGAGCTGGACCACCAAACAGCCCGGCGGCTTCACCGACCAGCAACTGGCCGCGCTGCGCGCGCTGGTGCCGGCGCTGGCGCGCGTCATCGAGATCATCCAGTGGCGCCGCACCTCGTCGCTGCTGCTCGACACCTATGTCGGCAACCGCGCGGGCGAGCGGATCCTGAAAGGCCAGATCAGGCGCGGCCATACCGACACCATGGATGCCGCGATCTGGCTGTCGGATCTGCGCGGTTTCACCGCGCTGTCGGACCGGCTGCCGGCCGAGACCGTGGTCGATATCCTGAACAGCTATTTCGACTGTCAGGTGGCGGCGATCAGGGACCATGGCGGCGAAGTCCTGAAATTCATGGGCGACGGGCTGCTCGCGGTGTTTCCGATCGACGAATATGTCGGCGATGTCAGGCAGGTCTGCAGCCACGTGCTGGACGCCGCGCGCGAATCCCGCGCCAGCGTCGAGGCGATGCATTATCCGATCGGCGAGACCGTCGAGCGCTTCCGCTTCGGCGTCGCACTTCATGTCGGACGAATTCTGTACGGCAATATCGGCGGCGGCAACCGCCTCGACTTCACCTGCATCGGCCCCGCCGTCAACCTGGCGGCAAGGCTGGAAAAGATCGCCGGAAAACTCAACCGCACCGTGGTGGCCTCGGCCGGGTTCGCCGGGATCTGCGCCGGCGGCTGGGACGACCTCGGCGAGTTTCCGATCGCGGGGTTTTCGAAAGCCGAGCGGGTCTACGGCCTGCTGGACGAGACGGCAGCCTGACGACGGTCGCTCACTTCTTCTGACAGTCCTTACCGGATTTTGGATCCACGCATTTTTTTTGTGTCGGGAGAGCATTGTAATTGTAGACGACGACGGGCAGCGGCTTGTGGTGCGCATGCGTCCGCCGAACGTGCGGTGCCGGCCTGACCACGGGACGGATATGAACGACCGGGTGGACGCGGGTGATAGGAGCAACGCGAACCACCGGAGCCACACGAACAACGGGCGTGACGGGGGCAACGCGGACGACCGGAGTGACGGGAGCTATGCGAACGACGGGAGCGACCGGAGCCATCGGAGCCATGCGAACCGGGGCGTAGCTGTGTAGGGGGCGGCCATCGCCGAGGTCGGGATCAGAAGCAGCAGGGCGGCGATAGCTTTTCTCATTGGCTGGTCATCTCTCTCGGATTCGGGGATGGATCGGTTGCGCGGGTCGGAGCGGTCTCGGCAACGCATCTACGGCCTTTAGTTGATGCTGGCAAATGGTACAACCTTCAACCGCGCGTAGCGGGGATGAAGCCAACGGGTCGGCGCAGAGCGCCGCCCGCTACTCTTCCGGCTCGGTGGTGAACAGCAGCGGGTAGCCCTTGGCGCGGCCGGCGTCGGTGGCGCGCGTCGCCTTGGTCTCGGCGACATCCCTGGTGAAGACCGCGACCACGCAGACGCCGCGCCGGTGCGCCGTGATCATGACCTTGTGCGCCTGGTCCTCGGTCATGCGGAACTCTGATTTCAGCACCGTGACGACGAACTCGCGCGGCGTGAAATCGTCGTTGACGAGGATGACCTTGTGCAGCCGCGGTCGCTCGGTCTTCGTTTTGATTTTTGTCTTCGGCTTGGTAACGGCGTCGATCATTCCCGCGGGACCCCTGGCGTGGTCATGGTGTTTCGATGGCCTGTGCCAGAATACAATCTTCCGGCCTACCGTGGAACCGGCTGTTTTGCCCCGGCTTCACTGCAGCGGCGGCACCTGGCGCAGATAGGCGACGATATCGGCGAGATCAGCGTCGTTCAGCCCTGCAGCATCAAGCCCTCTTTCCCCGTCATATCCCGGGGCTGTTCCGCATGGCCAATTGAGGCGAGGCAACGGCCGGACAGTGGAAATAGGGCAACCACTTGATCCGCCGGCTAACCTGAAAGTGTAGGGACAATCCGTGTTCCTGCTTTTCGCGACGCGGTTTGCGTGTCACCATCGCGCTCAGACGACGGGAGGGCCGCTGATGCGCTGGTGTGTCTCGATCGGGGCGGTGCTTGTCGCAGGCGCCATGGCCGGAGGTGACGTCGCGGGTATCGCGGCGCCGAACCCCACCAACCAGCTCGGCCGTCAGCTGGCCGCCAGGGAAACCCACCCGTCCGTCGATGTCGAATTGGTGCTCGCCGTCGATGTTTCCTATTCGATGGATCTGGACGAGCTCGCGCTTCAGCGCGAGGGTTACGCGCAGGCCATCGTCTCCAGGGAATTTCTGCAGGCACTGAAGACCGGCCCGAACGGCAAGATTTCGGTGACCTATTTCGAATGGGCGGCCTCGAGCGACCAGAAGATCATCATTCCCTGGCGGGTGATCGACGGCCCGGAAACCGCCGATGCGGTCGCCAGCGAGATCCTGAAAACGCCGATCCGTCGCGCGTCGCGCACCTCGATCTCGGGGGCGATCAATTTCGCGATGGCGCTGCTCGACGAGGATCCGTACCGGGGGATCAGGCGCGTGATCGATATTTCCGGCGACGGCCCCAACAACAACGGCTCGCCGGTCACGATCGCGCGGGATGCCGCGGTGGAGAAGGGCGTCATCATCAACGGCCTGCCGATCATGGTGAAGGAGCTGTCCTATTCGACCATGGACATCGGCAACCTCGATTTCTACTACGAGGACTGCGTGATCGGCGGCCCCGGCTCCTTCGTGGTGACCATCAAGGAGCGTGATAAATTCAAGGAAGCGATCCGCACCAAGCTGGTGCTCGAGATCGCCGGCCGCACGCCCGATCGCCCGATCGTCCCGGTGGCGGGCAAGGAGCCGCGGGTGAACTGCATGATCGGCGAGAAGATCTGGCAGGAGAGGTGGGGAAGGTGAGGGGGCGGTGCTCTGAAGAGTCGAGACTCTTTCTTACCCTCCAGGGGAGGTAAGTGGCGCCCTACCTCTTGAACAGCGCCACCAGCTCGACATGCGGCGTATGCCGGAACTGGTCCACCGGCGTCACGCCTTCGATTCTGTACCCGCCGTCGATCAGAATCCTTGCGTCGCGCGCGAAGGTCATGACGTTGCACGACACCGCGACCACGACAGCTATCTTGCTGGCGGCGAGTTGTTTGGCTTGCGCCTCGGCGCCCTGCCGTGGCGGATCGAACAAGACGGTGTCGTAGTCGCGCAGTTCCTGCGGCACCAGCGGACGCCGGAACAGGTCGCGCGCCTCGGCCTTGACCGGCTTCAATCCGGATGTCGAGGTCGCGGCCTTGTGCAGCGCCGTCACCGCGCCGGCGTCGCTGTCGAAAGCCGTCACCCGCGACTTCGCCGCCAGTCTCAAGGCAAAGGGTCCGACGCCGCAGAACAGGTCGGCGATGTGTTTGGAGCGTTTGCAATGCTCCGACACCAGCGCCGCCAGCGTCTCCTCGCCGGCAACGGTGGCTTGCAGGAACGAACCCGGCGGCAAGGTCACCTGTGCCGCGCCCATTGCGATGGTCGGCGGCGTCCGCATCAGCACCAGCTCGCCATGCCGCGTCAGCCGGGCCAGCCGATGATGCTCGGCCAAACGCGACAGCTTTGCGATCAGCGCCGACGGCAGCGGGCCTGAGCCGCGCACGTCGACGTCGAGGCCGACGTTGGTGGCGGTGAGCTGGATGTCGAGCGGTTTGCCGGTGGCGATCAAGGGTTCGGCCAAAGCCCAGGCCGCATCGAGTGCGCCGCCGAGGCCGGGATCGAGGATCGGGCAGCGGTCGACTGGAATGATGTCGTGTGAACCTGCCGCGGTAAACCCGACCTTGAGCACCTCGTGGGTGCCCATCCTTGCGTGCAGCGTGATCCGGCGGCGGCCGAGGCCATGGGCATCGATCAGCGCGCCCACCTCGGTGTCGATCCTCGCCCGCGCCAGCGTCTCGACCACGATGTCGCGCTTCCAGGCGCGATAATGTTCGTTCTCCCAATGCTGGATCGCGCATCCCCCGCAGACGCCGAAATGCGGACAGAACGGCGCGATCCGCTGCGGGCTCGGGGTGTCAACCTGCAGCAGGCGGCGGCGGTCGGGATGACCCGGCACCGGCGCCACCTCGATGGTCTCGCCCGGCAGCGCATACGGCACATAGATCGCGATTCCGCCGCTCACGGCGACGCCGTCGCCGTGATGACCGACGTGATCGATGGTGAGGTGCTCAACCACGGCGCGCGCCGAGGAAGAACTCGATGTTGCCGTCACCGCCCGCGATCGACGACGGAAACACCTGGATGTCGGTACAGCCGAGCGAAGCGGCAAACGCCGTGATGTCGTCGCAGACCTCCTGGTGCACCATGGCGTTGCGGATGATGCCGCGCTTGGAATGTTTTCGCGCCGCCTCGAACTGCGGTTTTATCAGCGCCAGCAGATGCATCGGCGCCGCCGCCAGCGACAGCGCCACCGGCAGCACGGTTTTAAGCGAGATGAAGCTGACGTCGATCACCACCACATCCGGCCGCGCCGGCAGGCGCTTGCCTTCGAAGGCGCGGATATCGGTCTCTTCCATCGACACGATTTTGGGATGACCGCGCAACGAGGGATGCAATTGCTCGCGGCCGACATCGATCGCAAACACCAGGCGGGCGCCGTTCGCCAGCAACACTTCCGTAAAACCGCCGGTCGAGGCGCCGACGTCGAGGCAGACGTGATCCTCGATGTCGACAGGATACAGTTCCAGCGCGCCCGCCAGCTTGACGCCGCCGCGCGAGACAAACGGGTGCGCGGGCTGCGCCTGGATCACCGCGTCGGCCGCAATGCCTTCGGATGGCTTCTGGACCTGCTTGTCGTTGGCGGTGACGAGGCCGGCTTCGATCGCGGCCTGCGCCCGCGCCCGACTTTCGAACAGGCCGCGCTCGACCAGCAGCATATCCGCGCGCTTGCGGGGAGCGGGTGGGCTTCGCCGGGCCAAGGTCACCTCGATGCCCGCGCCGGCGCGGCGCCGAGCCGCTCGGCCGCCATGCGTACGCACGTCTCAAAGGCGGTCAGGTCATGCCAGAAATCGGCAGGCGCCCGCCGGGGCGTCACCAGCGCGCAACCGTGCAGGTCGAGCGCATGAATCATCATCAGATTGTCGCTCAATCCGAAATCCTCGACGGTCAGGCCGTCAACATCGACCAGGCGGCCATCCTGCTGTTCTACTGTGGTGAATTTGCGCACGCGGTCGGCATAGAGCGCGGGATCGTTGCAATAACCGAGGCAGAGTCTTCCGCGTCCCGCCATATAGCCGAGTTCGTAGACGGTGCCGGCATCCGCGCCGGGTCCGCGAAACGGCGTGAGATTGGCGATGATGGCGTCTGCCTCGATCATCATGATCTGGTTGCCCCCAAAGATATTGAGCGAGGCATCGCGAGCCGAGAGGTCGACCGCGTTATCGAGCGGATAGAGTCCGATCAGACCATGCCGCGCGCAGATGTCGGCCTTGCGCCGGCCGATCTCGATCGCATCTGGCAGGAACACATCGGGGCCTGCCAGATAGATTTTCATGGATCACCGGCGAGACGGATCTCAGGCCAGCTTGACCGTTTCGGCCTTGAAATCCTTGCCGAGCGCTTCGAACACCTTGGCGACGATGCCCTTGGCGTCGAGCCCGGCGCGGGCGTACATCGCAGCCGGCGAATCGTGATCCTGGAACTCGTCGGGCAGGATCATGGCGCGCATGCGCAGACCGCCATCGAGCATGCCGTGGTCCGCCAGCGTCTGCATCACATGGGAGCCGAATCCGCCGATCGAACCTTCCTCGATGGTGAGCAGCACTTCGTGCTCGCGCGCCAGTTTCAGGATCATGTCGAGGTCGAGCGGCTTCATGAAGCGGGCGTCGGCAATCGTGGTGGAGAGGCCGAGCGCCGCCAGTTCGTCGGCGGCCTTTTCGCATTCGGCCAGACGGGTGCCGAACGACAGCAACGCGATCTTGCTGCCCTCGCGAACGATGCGGCCCTTGCCGATCTCCAGGGGAATGCCGAATTCGGGCATTTCGACGCCGCGGCCTTCGCCGCGCGGATAGCGCACCGCACTCGGACGGTCGTTGATCGCGACTTGCGTGGCCACCATGTGCACCAGTTCGGCTTCATCGGAGGCCGCCATGATGACGAAGTTGGGCAGGCAGCCGAGATAGGCGTTGTCGAACGATCCGGCATGGGTGGCGCCGTCGGCGCCGACCAGGCCGGCACGGTCGATCGCGAAGCGCACCGGCAGGCTCTGGATTGCCACGTCATGGACGATCTGGTCATAGCCGCGCTGCAGGAAGGTCGAATAGATCGCGCAGAACGGCTTGTAGCCCTCGGTGGCGAGGCCTGCCGCGAACGTCACGGCGTGCTGCTCGGCAATGCCGACGTCGAACGTGCGGTCGGGGAAGGCCTTGTTGAAGATGTCGATGCCGGTGCCCGACGGCATGGCCGCGGTGATGCCGACGATCTTGTCGTCCTTCTGCGCTTCCTTGACGAGGCTCTGTCCGAATACGTTCTGGTAGGCCGGCGCATTCGGCTTGGCTTTCGCCTGCGCGCCGGTGGCGACGTCGAACTTGACCACCGCGTGATACTTGTCGGCGGAGGCTTCCGCCGGGCCGTAACCCTTGCCCTTCTGGGTCACGACATGGACCAGGATCGGGCCGGTTTCCATGTCGCGGACGTTCTTCAGAACCGGCAGCAGGTGGTCGAGATTGTGGCCGTCGATCGGGCCGACATAGTAGAAGCCGAGCTCTTCGAACAGCGTGCCGCCGTCCATCATGAAGCCGCGGGAATATTCCTCGACGCGGCTGGCGCGGTTCGAGATGATTTTCGGCAGATGGGTGCCGAGCTGCTTGGCGGCCTCGCGCAGCGTGCGGTAGGTCTTGCCCGAGTACAGCCGCGACAGATAGGCCGACATCGCGCCGACCGGCGGGGCGATCGACATGTCGTTGTCGTTGAGAATGACGATCAGCCGGGAATTCATCGCGCCGGCATTGTTCATGGCTTCATAGGCCATGCCCGCCGACATCGCGCCGTCGCCGATCACGGCGATGACGTTGTTCTTGCCGCCGGAGAGGTCACGCGCCACGGCCATGCCGAGCGCCGCGGAGATCGAGGTCGAGGAGTGGGCGGCGCCGAACGGATCGTAGTCGCTTTCGGTGCGCTTGGTGAAACCACTCAATCCGCCGCCGGTGCGGAGCGTGCGGATGCGGTCGCGGCGGCCGGTCAGGATCTTGTGCGGATAGGCCTGGTGGCCGACGTCCCAGATCAGGCGGTCGCGCGGCGTATCGAAGATGTAATGGATCGCCGTGGTCAGCTCGACGACGCCGAGGCCGGCGCCGAAATGCCCGCCGGTGACCGAGACGGCATCGATGGTTTCCTGGCGCAGTTCGTCGGCGACCTGCCGCACTTGCTCCACCTTGAGCCGGCGCAGATCATCCGGGGTGTGGATCGTGTCGAGAAGCGGCGTCTTACTGAATGTGGTCACAGCGATATTCCAATTTTGCAGGTCGGGACTGTCAGCCCGACGTGAGATGGGTTGCGCAACATCGGCGCAGCAAAAACCAGGGCGCCGGATGCTACCTGAGCAGGCCGAAGCCTGAAGAGTGAGCCTAGTCGCGCTCCGGATCGGTCAATGTGATATGCATCACCTTTGGCGGCTTCGCCCTTCTCAGTCAATTTTATCAGCTATTTGAAGTGCTTAACCTTGCCCAAAATCAGCGGCAGGCTGCCTTCAATAGCCCATAGAACCGCAAGCTTTACACTAAAGCGGCGGCCAAAGCCAACCCGCCGGGGCGCTGCCGCGCTCCACGGTTAAGGGCGGGGGGACCTGCTTTTCAGCCCCGGCGCCGCGTCGAAGGTTCCATCTCGCCCAATTCGGCGGCATCCGCCGGGCCGGCATCAGCGGATTCGAGCCTTTTCCAGGCCCATTCCCGGGCATTGGCATCGCCGGTCGCGATCGCCAGCGCCTCCTCGGGACCAGCCATGCGGTCGCTGAGCGGGATCGGCCCGCAGACGATCATGAAAAAGTCATAGGCATGCGGCCGCTCATTGGCCATCACGAACTGGAAATGGACTCGAAAGAACTGCCAGCGGAACAGGTTGTAGTGCTCCGGCCTGATGATTTCGCGGAACCGGACCGGCACGATGGTGGGGTTGCGCCTGATGGCGCCGACGTCGATGCCGTGGCCGGCAATCGGATCGAACGGATAGAAATTCATCACGTCCTTGCGCGACTGGCAGTCGATCCAGTCGATCGACGGCTCCACCGCTAGCAAGCGAAGATCATCGCGGAAATTCTGCGACGCCGCGTGAAAACCGACGATCGGGAAATTGCCGCCGATGGTCAAAAGCACGATGCGCGGGCCGTGCCGTCCGAGGTCGGGGTCGAGCCTGAGCGCGCGCGCCAGGATTTCGGTCCCGAGAAACGATCCCGAACTATGGCCGACCACGACGATTTCCTCGGCATCGCTGGAGCGCGCGACATCGACGAGGTATTGCGCGAAGCGGTCGATCCGTGCGTCCCATTCCGGCCGCTGCCGGTGCGAGAACTCCCAGGTCCAGATCGTGTCGGAGAGGAGATAGAGCAGATAGGTCGAGTTTTCCGTGTATTTCAGCACCGAACCGAGGATGGCGACGAACAGCGCCGCCGCGGCCGCCCAGCTGAAGGGGTCGGGAACGCCGAGCGCCTGCAGGCCCCAGGCGAAGCCGAAGGCAATGCCGAATGAGCCCAGCGCCTCCAGAAACAGCAGGAAATGCGGGTAGGTGATGAAGGTCGCGAACCGCCAATGCGCCCGCCAGAACCGCGCGATGGTGCCGCGGAAGACCAGGCGCCAGTAGATCCACATGGCGTGAAAAACCGTGCTCCAGATCGGCGCGGCAAGGTCGCGCTGGATCAGGTCCTCGAACCGCAGGAAGTCGTAAGCCGTGCGGGTCTGCCAGTCGCCGGCCCTGGTCTCGATCGACCATGACGCCCTCTCGCCGTCCGGCGAGGCCTCGGGGCGGCTGATGGTGGCGTTGAGCTGATACAGCCGGCCGAACTTGCGCAGTTCGGTCCTGAACATGCGGTAATACTGCGCGAGCCCGCGCGGGTCGTATCCCTGCACATAGATGATATGGCGGTGCTGAACGCGCACTTACTGCTGATCCCCGGACTGACGGCCGGACTATATCAGGCCGCTCAACGCGCCAAGAACTAATTCAGCCCTCTCCGGGGTCGCTTGCCGGCGAATTCGCCTATTGTTCTCACCTGTTGCCCGAGAGCGACTGCCAGGAGCGACGTCAATCCGGCCGGGCAGCCCGCCGTCACTGCACGTCGAGCGGCTCGGTGCCGGTGACCTGGCCGCTGGAATCGGTGGTGATCTTGTCGACCCGCGCCTCGGCCTGCCGCAGCAACTCGTCGCAGCGCCGTTTCAGGGCCTCGCCGCGCTCGTAGATGGCCACCGATTCCTCCAGCGGCACCTTGCCGTCCTCGAGCCGCTTGACGATCGATTCGAGCTCCTCGATCGCGCGTTCGAAGGAGAGCTTCCTGACGTCTGCTGCGGTGTTCTCGGCCATATTGCGTATCCCGGATGCGCCCCGCTACGAGGCGCAGACTCAAAATGATCTATGAGGGTGTATTGTGGCGGGAATTCACGCGCCCATCAATGCGGTGACGTGGGACGCCACCGATTCTTTGAGGCCCTGCAGGTCGTAGCCGCCCTCGAGCACCGAGACGATCCGGCCGCCGGCGCTGGAGTAGGCTACGTCCATCAGCTTGCGCGTGACCCAGCCGAAATCCTCCGCCTGCAGGTTGAGCGACGCCAGCGGATCCCTGAAATGCGCGTCGAAGCCGGCCGAGACGATGATCAGCTCGGGCGAGAATTTGCGCAGCTGCGGCAGGATCACGTTTTCGAACGCGGACCGGAATTTGGCGCTGCCATCTTCCGAGGCGAGCGGCGCGTTGACGATGGTGTCGTGGTCGCCGCGCTCGCCGCTGGCGCCGGTGCCCGGAAACAGCGGCATCTGGTGCGTCGAGCAATACATCACGGTCGGATCGGACCAGAAAATCTCCTGGGTGCCGTTGCCGTGATGCACGTCGAAATCGACCACGGCGGCGCGCGCGATGCCGTATTTGCGCTGGGCGTGGCGCGCGGCAATGGCGGCGTTGTCGAAGAAGCAGAAGCCCATCGGCTTGTTGATCTCGGCATGATGACCCGGCGGACGGATCGCGACGAACGCATTGTCATGCTTGCCCGACATCACAGCATCGGTGGCGGTGACCGCGCCGCCGACGCCGCGCATCACGGCTTCCCAGGTGCCCGGCGACATCGAGGTGTCGCCGTCGATATAGACCAGGCCGCTCGACGGCGCGATATGCCGGAGTTCCCCGACATAGTGCTCGCCATGGCACAGCGTGACCGAATCGAGGCTGCCCTCCGGCGCTTCGCCGCGCACCAGGGCGTTGAAGCGGGCTTCGCCGAGCACCTCGCCGACCGCGCGCAGCCGGTCGGCGCGTTCCGGATGGTCGGGCGGCGTGGCAT
>CALROE020000002.1:0-24177 GCA_943369715.1 Bradyrhizobium ivorense | reverse complement strand
TCACGAGCTTCTCGACGGGTCAGGCTATCCCAACGCCCTGCGCGGCAATCAGATCAGCGACATCGTGCGGCTGATCACGATCGTGGATATCTACGCGGCGCTGGTGGAGAAGCGGGCCTACCGGATGCAGTACACCCACGCCGGGGCGTACGCGATGATGGAGAAGATGGGGGACAGGCTGGATCAGCATCTGCTCCAGGCGTTCCGTCCGATCGCGTTCGGGTATCATTGAAGGGTTTCCACTCCGTCATTCCGGGGCGATGCGCAGCATCGAACCCGGAATCTCGAGATTCCGGGTCTGGTGCTGGCGCACCATCCCGGAATGGCGCGCTAAAGCGCCTCACTCCACCATCTTCCGCAGCTCCGCCTTCGCCACCTTCTCCAGCGTCGAACGCGGCATGTCGTCGACGAAGCGAATTTCGCGCGGCACCTTGAAGTCGGCCAGCGCGCTGCGGCAGGCGGCCATCACGGTGTCGTGCAGGTCCTTCGGCGCGCCTTCGACGCCGGCGGCGGGAATGATGAATACCACGGGGACTTCGTCGAGCATCGGGTGCTTCTTGGCCACCACCGCGGCCTCGCGCACGCCCGGCACCACCGCGATCACCTGCTCGATCTCGGACGCCGCGACGTTCTCGCCGCCGACCTTCAGCATGTCCTTGGCGCGGTCGCCGAACTTGATGAATCCGTGGTCCAGCAGGGTGACGCGGTCGCCGGTGATGAAATAGCCGTGCTCGTCGTAGCTCTCGCGCGTCGCCTTCTCGTTGTGCAGGTACTCCTGGAACAGCGACAGCCCCGGAATGCCCTTGATCAGCAGATTGCCGGTGTCGCCGACTGCCGTCGGCGCGCCGTCGTCGTCGGTGATGCGGATGGCGTATTCCGCCGCGGCCCGGCCGATCGACATCGGAATATTGGGCTGGTCGACTTCGCCGACGATGCCGTGGGTGATGGTCTCGGTCATGCCCCACCAGCCGATCATCTTGATGCCGAAGGCCGCGAACGCCGGCGGGTCGTTGATCGCGGTGCCCCACAGCCGGAACCTGTGCTTGTTCGGGATCTCGTGTTCGAGCAGCGCCTTCATGCAGAACGGGATCGTCGAGGTCCAGGTGCAGCCGTGCTGCAGCGCCACGTCCCAGAACCGGCTCGCGGAAAACCGCGGCTGGATCACGCAGGTGGCGCCGACCCACAGGCTTGCCAGCATCGAATAGGCCAGCGCATTGGTGTGGAACAGCGGCAGATAGGTCTGGTGCACGTCGCCTTGGTGCAGATCCTGGTGGGCGGCGTTGATCTTGGCGCCCCACAGCGCGTTGGCGTGGGTCCACAGCACCGCCTTCGGGCGCGATGTGGTGCCGGAGGTGTATTGCACGCTGCACGGCGAGAAGGGATCGGTCGCGCGGCGCGGCCGGTCGGCGCTGTCGGCGAACAGCGCTTCAAAACTGTCGCTGTGTCCGGGGTTGCTGCCTGGCGCCGGGGCGGCGCCGGCGTCGTGCGAGATCACCGCGAGCCAGCGCAAGTTCCGGCAATGTGCCGCCACCATTTCGGCATAGGCCGGCTGGGTGATCGCGGCCACCGCGCCGCAATGACCGGCGAAATATTCCATTTCCGCCGGCGCCGAGCGGGTGTTGGTGGTCACCGCGATGGCGCCGAGTTCGACACAGGCGAACCAGGCCAGCATGGCCTCGATGCAGTTGTCGAGATGGATCAGGACATATTCGCCGGGCTTGATGCCGCGCGCGACAAGCCCCGCGGCCAGCGCGCCCACCCGCTCGTGAAACTCGCCGTAATTCCAGCTCCGCGCCGGCGCATCGAACGGCGCCCAGACCAGAAACGGATGGTCGCGCCGCGTCTCGGCCCGCATCCGCAGCAGCCACGGCACGTCAAGCCCCGCGAACGGCCCCACGATGCCCGGCGCCGCCTGTGAATGTTGCATGGATCCTCCCGTGCAGCCTTGCCGGCTGCTTCAGTATTATTGCTTGGGAACAGTTCTGCCACCGGATGGCGTGGCGGGCAAATCTCGTCCCGTCAGCCCGTATTGTCCGCATACGACGAAATCTCGATCAAGCTGCCGTCGGGATCCCGGCAATAGACCGACCGCAGCGTGCCGCGGGCGCCCTGTTTCGCGACCGGGCCTTCCTCGATAGCCACGCCATGCGCCTTAAGATGCGCCACCACCTCGTCCGGCGCGCTCGAGGTGAGAAAGCACAGATCGTCGCTGCCGGCGGTTTGATGGTCCGCGGTGAACCACTCCACCTTGTCGGCGTCGCGCGGCCGCACGTTGATTTTCTGGTTCCCGAACTTGAGCGTCGTTCGCGGCGTCTTGCCCGGGCCCGGATCGAACACCTGGACCTCCATGCCGAGGATCTTCCGATACCATTCGGCGGAACGCGCCACGTCGGCGACATTGATCACGATGTGATCGAGTGCGTTCACCATGACGGCCATGCATTATCCTTTCGTCGCGTCCAAGGGCGATCCGCCGCACTGGCCGTCACCCGCTTTGTTTGTTACAACGCGGCCCGTTGTCAATTCAACAGGTGCGGACCGCGCGATACGATGCGGCCGCCGGGAGAAAAACTGTATGACCTCACGTCGCACCGCGATTTGTCTGATCGCCACTTGTATTTCGATCGGCATTTCGGCAATCGCCTCGATCGGCAGCGCCGCGGCGCAGAATTATCCGACCCGGCCGATAAAATGGGTGGTCGGCTATCCGCCCGGCGGCGCCACCGACATCATCGCGCGGCTGATCGGCCAGCGCATGTCCGAGCGGCTCGGCCAGCAATTCGTGATCGAAAACAAGCCCGGCGCCGGCAACAATATCGCCACCGAGTCGGTGATCAATGCGGAACCCGACGGCTACACCATTCTGCTGGTCAATCCCGCCAACTACATCAACGCATCGCTCTACAGCAACCTGAAGTTCAACGTCGTTCGCGATCTTGCGCCGATCGCGGCGTTCAATCGCGTGCCCAACGTCATGACGGTCGCCAAGGACGTACCGGCCAAGACGGTGGCGGAGTTCATCGCCTATGTGAAGGCCAATCCGGGCAAGGTGAATCTGGCGTCGTCCGGCAACGGCACCTCGGTACACCTGTCGGGCGAAATGTTCATGATGATGTCGGGCATCAAGATGCAGCACATTCCCTACCGCGGCGCGGCGCCCGCGATCACCGACATGCTCGGCGGCCAGGTCCAGCTGATCTTCGACAACATGCCCTCGATCCTGCAGCATATCCGCGCCGGTTCCCTGCGCGCGCTGGCGGTGACCTCGACGACGAAATCCTCGCTGCTGCCCGACGTGCCGGTTCTCGCCGACACCATTCCGGGCTACGAGGCGAGCGCGCTGTTCGGCGCGGCGGCGCCGAAGAACACGCCGAAGGAAATCATCGAGAAGCTGAACAAGGAATTCAATGCGGTGCTGGCGGAACCCGCGATCAAGGCCAGGCTGATCGATCTCGGCGGCGAGCCGCTGCCGGGGCCGCCGGAGGCCTTCGGCAAAATGATCGCCGAGGAAACCGAAAAATGGGAGAAGGTGGTCAAGGCCGCCGGCCTCAAGGTCGAGTGATCTGGATCACGGAACATAGCGGGCGTGATCTGGTTTTCTAGGCGACGCAACCCAGACGAGGAGACCAGATCATGCGCTATGCAACATTGGCAATGTTGGCGGCCGTGGCGGCAGGCGCCGCCACGATGATCAGCCCGACGCCCGCCGCGGCTTACGATTACCCCTATTGTGCCCAGGGCAGGGGTGTCGGCATTCCAGGCGAGTGCTCCTACCAGACCTATGCCCAATGCATGGCGAGCGCATCGGGGCGCGGGCTCTACTGCAACGTCAATCCCCGCGCCGCCTTGAATCAGCAACAGCAGCCGCGGCGTGGGCGGGCCTACCGGGACTACTGAAACCCGAGAATAACGATCATCGCCGGTCACCGGGTTCGCCAACGGCGAGGCCCGGCGGCGGCGGACCATGCATGCTCCACAATTCGTGAAAAGCCGCCGCACTTGACGCGGCGTTCGCATCGTTATACTAAACCTTATGGTTAAGTATAACGATGAAGTCCTGAATCGCACCTTCGCAGCACTTGCGGATCCGACGCGACGCGCGCTGCTGGCGCGGCTCGGCAGCCGGGACAGCATCTCGGTGAGCGAACTGGCGCAGCCGTTCGCGATGTCGCTGCCCGCGGTCATGAAACATCTCGACGTGCTGTCGGACGCCGGCCTGGTCGCGCGCGAGAAGACCGGGCGCACCGTGGCGTGCCGGCTCACCGCCAGCCCGATGGAGCAGGCGATGGAGTGGCTCAATCGCTACCAGCGCTTCTGGTCCGAAAATCTCGACCGCCTTGCCGCATTCGTGGAGGAAGACACCTCCTTGGAGGAAGACCCATGGCCACCCCATCAGCCGCTGCCGGCAACGCCGGGCTCGCCAGCCCGCCGAGCCTCACCCTCAAGCGCCGTCTCAATGCGATCCCCGAAAAAGTCTACGCCGCGTGGACCGACCCGGAAAAAATAGCGCGCTGGTTCGGACCCGCGCAGGTCAAGGCCGGCTCGGTGCGGGCGGACATCGACCTGCGCGTCGGCGGCCGCTACCGCATCAGCTTCGAAGGCGGCGATGGCGAGTATTTTCAGGTCGACGGCGTCTATCGCGAGGTCGTGCCCAACGCGCGGATCGCGTTCAGCTGGGCGTGGCACTCGACGCCGGAACGCGAATCGCAGGTCACGGTGTCGCTGCAGCCCGACGGCGGCGGTACGCTCCTGACCCTGCAGCATGAACAATTCTTCAACGAAGCCGCGCGCGACGGTCATGCGCGCGGATGGAGCGAACTGTTCGACAAACTGGAAAACTATCTCGCCTGAAACGGGGAGCGCTCATGCAACCGCACAAGATCGTCTCGCGCGCGGAATGGATCGAAGCCCGCAGGGCGCACATGGCGCATGAGAAGGAGTATACCAGGGCGCGAGACCGCCTGAGCGAGCAGCGGCGCGCGCTGCCCTGGGTCAAGGTCGACAAGGCCTATTCGTTCGACGGTCCTGATGGTCCGCAGACGCTGGGCGACCTGTTTGCCGGGCGGAGCCAGCTGGTGGTGCAGCACTTCATGTTCGCGCCCGACTGGACCGAGGGCTGCAAGAGCTGCTCGTTCTGGGCCGACGGTTTCGAGCGTATGATCCCGCATCTTGCGGCCCGCGACACCACGCTGGTGGCAATATCGCGCGCGCCGCTGCCAAAGCTTGCCGCGTTCAAGGCGCGGATGGGCTGGACCTTCGACTGGCTGTCATCGGCGGCGAGCGACTTCAACTACGACTACGCCGTCTCATTCACGCCGGACCAGCTCCAGTCGGGCGCCAACATCTACAATTTCGGCACCAGCGGTTTTGCAATCGAGGAAGCGCCGGGGATCAGCGTGTTCTTCCGCGACGGCGCGGAAAACATCTTCCACACCTATTCCTGTTTCGCCCGCGGCCTCGACATGATGAACGCCGCCTATCACTATCTCGATCTGACGCCGCTCGGCCGCCACGAAGAGGGGCTGCCGTACCCGATGGACTGGCTGCGGCTACGTGACCAGTACCAACCGGCCGCGGTTCAGGCATCCTGTTGCCAAAGCTGAATTCGTCATCACACCAGCAAAGGGAAATGCCGATGCCTTACGTCGACGGCTTCATCGTCGCGGTTCCCAGGAAGAACATCGCGGCCTATCGTAAATTGTCCACCAAATGCGGCAAGATCTGGCGCGAATTCGGTGCGCTGGACTACCGGGAATGGGTGGCCGACGACGTCAAGGTCGGCAAGCTCACCTCGTTCCCGCGCGCGGTCAAGCTCAGGAAGGGAGAGGTCGTGGTGTTCTCCTGGATCACCTACAAGTCGCGCGCCCAGCGCGACAGGATCAACGCCAGGGCAATGGCGGATCCGCGGCTCGCGAACATCATGGGGCCGAATTCGCAACCTCCGTTCGACGGCAAGCGGATGATCTATGGCGGCTTCGAAAGCCTGGTCAAAGTCTAGCGCCGCGTACCGCCGCGCGGAATTCTCAAGCCTGCGGATAACTCGCCGCCTGTGCTGGACGCCGGCGCCGGGGCCACGCTAATCAAGCCTCAACGATCGCGCATAACAACAAGAACCGTTGCGGTCCAAGGCGCTGGCGTGAGTTTGCAGGTTACCATTCTGAAAGTCCTGGCCAGTCACGACAACGGTCGAGCCACGCTCGCTTCTCTCAACCGGGATATCGCGATCCTCCAGGCCAGCGGCGCGGAATGGAGCGCGCGGACCAGGCGTTTGGCCGCGCGGGTGGCCGCCATCGATATATTCGGCAGCGGTTACGTGCTGCGCGACGCCGAGGGATGGCAGATCACCGAAGCCGGCAGAAAATTCCTCGACGCGCTCGAAGCCATCACCCAGGATAACCAGCCGCCGGTCCTGATCCAGCGCCCGTCCGATGTCCCCGAGGTATCGGTCCGCCCGGAAGGCGCGCTGATCGTGATCGGCCACCGCTTCAAGAGCCGGATCGGGCGCCACCGCGATGCGGCCCCGCGCAATCCCAGGGCGATCTAGTACGCAAAGGCGATTCAGGCAGCGGGCCCGGCCTGTTCGCCGGCGATGGCGCGATCGATGGCGTCGATCAGGGCCTGGGTCTCGATGAATTTGAGCCGCGCCCGCTCCGCCTTGTCGCGATCGAACGGGGCGGCCAGCGTCTTGGCGAAGGCGTC
Organism: Bradyrhizobium ivorense; assembly: GCA_943369715.1. GTDB lineage: Bacteria > Pseudomonadota > Alphaproteobacteria > Rhizobiales > Xanthobacteraceae > Bradyrhizobium > Bradyrhizobium ivorense_A. The sequence goes on along the minus strand of CALROE020000002.1, from coordinate 17,478 downwards.
GCGGTCTTCGACCATGCGCTCACGCGCCTTCTTCAGCGTCTCAAGTCGCTCGCTCATGTCGGCATCGCTTTCTGGTTGGTCCGAAAACGCTCCGATTTACTGGCGCACCCGACACGATTCGAACGTGTGACCTTTGCCTTCGGAGGGCAACGCTCTATCCAGCTGAGCTACGGGTGCGTGAGGGCTCATTTAGCCGATTGGCGGGGCAGGGGCAACCGGCCCGGCAAAAAGGGCTTTTGGGCGGCTGTTTGGGTGGAGCAGGGCTTCTCAGGCAAAGGTCACACGTTCGAATCGTGTCGGGTGCGCCAGAAGCGCGTGCCGGGGATGCCGGGACTGTGGCGGGTCGGTTTCCGTGCTCGGAGGGGTCGGCTATTGGGTGTCGGATGGACCGAGGTTACGAAGAACGAATCTGCCTGGCCGCATGCTCCACACCAAGCCACCCAAGTTGAGGCTCGAGGCCAGGCTCACAACTTCTTGATGGTGTCTAAGGCACGAAACGAAGGGCCCGGATATGAGGAAAAACATTTGAACGTTCCAACCGAATGCGGTTCTCGCCAGCCCTGAGATCGTAGAACCCTTGCGTGCGAAAGCTCTGATTCGTTTCCGACCAGCCGCCCGTCGACTCGTTGAGTGCGTCGGCGCGGACGACCTTGCCGTTGATGACGATCTTGACAGCGCGCGCTTCCAGCGCCGCAAATTCGATGTCGAGTCGATAGCGCCCGGCGGTTGGCGCTGAAAAGACCCATTCGGCCGCATTTGGTCTTATGCCGTATGGTGACGCGTTGTGTAAGACGTTCGCACCATACTGGCTGGCAAGACCGCCGCCGACCTCAATGTCGCGGCTCCGTTTCAGATCGACCGAACTCGCAGGCAACAGGATCGGCTGGATGTCTGTGGTGCGCTCTACAGGAGATCCAGATATCGCCGGCGTCGGATTTTTCTCTCCCGTCAGTGCCGCGATACGGTCGCGCGCCAACGGCGCGAACACGCTTTCCGGATAATCTCTCAGAAAACGATGGAACACCGCCGCGCCGTTAGATTCGCGAATTGCATTCCAGACGCCAAGTTCGACCGTGCGTGTGTCAGATCCCGGAGCAGATGGCTGGGATGGGCTTGTCACCGGGGCAATTGTCACTGTGCCTTCGATCTTGAACGAGAATCGACCCGTCAGCGATGAAGAGTCCCAAGGCACCTGCTTGCCGTTCGTCTGTTGCATGACGTCGTTGCGAACCTCGATCATCAGGTCCGAGAGCGACAGGCCAGGCTTTTCCATGTTGGCGAGAAACGCCTGCGTGAACGGGCTGTTCCGGCCAGCGCCGTCCTGCGCCACGTTATCGGGCTGTGTCGCAAAGGCGATGAACGTGCCCGACGCAGTTTGAATGCGGCTCAGACCTCGCCCCAGCGCCGAAGACGATCGCGTTCCAAGCGTTCGCGACAGATCCTTCGCAAATGGATTGTCGCGGCATGCATCAAGCAGCACGATGTTGACGCGGCTGCCGCGTCCGAGCTGCTGCATCACCAGCGGGACCGGGATCAGCGCAATATCGAGCTCCGCCTCGTATTCCACCTTGGCGTCGGTCGGCACCAGATAGTTCTGACCGTTCACCTGCAGGCCGTGCCCGGCGTAAAAGAATAGGGCGACGTCCGCGCCTTCCGCGGCGCGACCGAAGGCGGCAAGCGTGTTCAGGAATCCGTTGCGGTCGAGATCGAGCCCTGGAATGACGTCGAATTCCATGGCCTTGAGGCGTGAGATCATATCGCCGGCGTCATTGCGCGGATTGAGGAGGCGCGACACATTCGTGTAGTTCGAATTGCCGACCACGAGCGCAACTCTGCGCTCGGCGACAGCGGGTTGCGCGATCGTCAACGTGATCCAGAAAGCGACGGCGGAGCAAAATTTCGAGTTGAAATGCATGGTCCCGTGACCCTCCATAGTCAAAAGACAAGCCCGCTTTCTGCCTTGACGCCTTGATCCAGATTAAAATGATCCGACTCGGAAATCAGTGCGCCCAAACAGCACGATTTGCATGATCGCACAGCGCCAAATCGTAGTGTCCGGTTGATTCATGTCAACGACGCTCGGCGATGGGACAAGCCTAATGCCAAAAATCAATTGATCTAACGGAGCGCCTTAGCTTGGTCGCCACATATCCGCGCACGCTCAGGCGAGGTTCGACGAACACTTGAGTTCCTCCAGGCGAAACAGCGATATGTTCCAGGCCCTGATCCAGAGAGTTCAAAACTACGCGGATGCCCTGTTCGCAGGCTTTACCAAGACGGCGCAGGACGGGCGTAAGGTCATCTATCCGAGGGGCTTCCTCGCCCGCGGCTACGTCATCGCCTCCGAGGAGGACGAAAAGCGGCTGAAGCAAAAATTCGCGGTCTTTCTCGCTGTCGCCCCGATCCTTGTTGGAGTCGGACACGTCTTATGGGGACTTCCTGGCTCAGTCGGCGTTGGCGCACTGATTCTTGTCTGCTACGCAATCTATACAACGCGGTTTACGGCCAACATGGAGCCCTCGGGCGAAGGGTTGTCGCTGACAGAGGCGTATCGCGCACAGGCGCGCAAGCACAGCCCGGCGCGGCTATGGTCGTGGACGATCACCGGGATTTTTACTCTGTGTTTCGGTATCATCGCGAGCGTTCTCATGCCCGAAAACAGAACCAGCTTTGCGTTCCTTATCGTTATCGGCGGCGTCTTGGCCGCTTTCGGCGGCTACATGCTCGCCTTGCGCCGTGGCGCCAACCCGCCGGCTGCGAGTCCCTCGCCCGCCGGGGACTCGGTAGTGGCGGAGGAAGCCGCTATGTATGTCACGGGCGATGTCGGCCCAGTTCGTGCCTGGTTCATAACGATCTTCGGCCTCGTGTTCACCGGTCTTGGTATCTTCTTGCTCGTCATCGACCCCGCGGACAGATCTACTGGGGCTGGCATCACCGCCTTGTTCGGACTGATCGCCGCTTTCGGTATAGCTCTGCTCGTGTTGCGGTATCGCGACCGTCATAGCTAGCCGATCGCCATCGTTTCCTGATGTTCTGCGTGCCGCAGGTGGTCCTATTGTCTGCTTCGATCATTGATCTTCGCCGCATCCAGCACGCCAAAACTCCGAATGCCAGAGTTCGGACGGACCTCGGCAACGGGCCTGCGGGGGGCTGGTGGGGGTCGGAGTATATCAGCCTCGCCTGCTCTTCCACCTGAAACCTCGATCTCAATTTCTCAAACAACATCGTGGCGATCGCCTGCCGAGGCTGCGCGGCCTGCCGGTTGGCCTTGGCTCGCTCGTGCATATCGGCAAGGTCGATGCCATCCATGGCCTCCAGGAACGTGTTGGTCTTTTGACGGTTGGGGGTTGGCTCGAGCTGCCAAATGTGGCCCGGCTGTGCCTTTAACGCAGAATCGACGCAGCGGTCGCTACAAACGCTCAGTTCTGAAGGGATTGGGCAGGCACCGGTCCAGCTTCGGAGGGCAACGCTCTATCCAGCTGAGCTACGGGTGCGTGACGGTCCATTTAGCCGATTGGCGGGGCAGGGGCGACCGGCCCAGGCAGGGGCTTTTGGGGAGGACGCGGCTCTCCCCGGACCAAAGTCGGCTTCCTGCCCGGTCGATTAGTGGTAGCCTTGACGGGCTCGGCTTCATGCCATCGATGGGGGCGCCTGATGTACAAGAAAGTTCTTCTCGCCTATGACGGCTCGATCGAAGGACGGCGCGCGTTGCGCGAGGGTGCGAAGCTCGCGCAATTGTGTGGCGCTGAGGTCTTCCTGCTGGCGGTCGTGGAAAACGCCCCTGCGCTAGCGACCCTGGAGGGCGGCGTCGGGATCTCGATGGACGAACAGATCTCGGCTTACAAGGCGATCCTGGCCGAAGGCGTCGAGCGGCTCAAGGCTGTTGGATTCTCACCGACGGCCCGGCTGGGCATGGGCGCCCCCGCCCAGCAGATCGCCGCGGTCGCCGAAGAGATCGGTGCGAATCTGGTCGTGGTCGGTCATCGCCCGACCGGGCCGCTGGCGCGATGGTGGTTCGGGTCGGTCGGCACCTATCTTACCGATCAGCTTCGCTGCAGCGTTCTGATCGCCCAAACCGAAATCGGCGACGATCAATTTGCCCAGCTGCTGACGACACCGGCGGCATAGCCTCGCACGCGTGCCCCGGACGCGGTGCACCACGCCGCGTGCCGGCGTTCGCTGGCGCAGCAAATCCTAAATCGCTCGCCGTAACCGAATGCCGGCGATACATTGGCCACCAACCAGAACCGGGTAGGGCCAATGGACGGGCTGAACTCGACATTTGCGTGGGGAAACGCATCCGAGGATTTGGCGCTGTTCCGAACGCTCAGTTCCGAACAGCGGCGGAAGGCTGTTCGCGCGATGGTCCGCCAGGATCTGGTGCGCGGCCAGATGCTGGTGGCGCAGGGCGAGCCCTCCGATGCTCTTTTCATCGTGCTGCATGGCGCGCTCGCGGTCCGCAAATCGGGCGATACCGCTGGCATCGCCGAGCTTCGCGCCGGCGAGCTGGTGGGTGAAATCGGTTTCTTCGCCAATGTGCCGCGCACCGCCGATGTGATTGCGATCCGCGACACCAGCGTGCTGGTGCTGACCCGCGCCGCCTATCGCGAACTGGCCGAACACACCCCTGAAATCGTCGAGGCGGTGCTCGCGGCGCTGGCGCTGCGCTTCGCCCGGGAGACGGCGCGCATCACCCCGATCCGGGCTTCGCCGACTGCGCGAACGGTGGCGCTGATCCAGGGCGGATACGAGCCTGTCCCGGCAGCTTTCGATCGCCGCCTGCGCGACGGACTCGCGGCGACCGGTGCCGAGATCGTCGATCCCGCCCGCCTCGAGGCCATGTTTCCCGGCCGGGCGCTGGACTCGCCCGAAGTCACCGACTGGCTCAACAAGATCGAGCAGACCGCGCCGCTGGTGGTCTATCTCGGCGGTCGCGAGGATTCGGTCTGGACCCGCAAGGCCATTCGCCAGGCCGACATGGTGGTGTTCGTCACGCATGGCAAGGCGCCCGTCGCCGGTGTGCTGACGGAGGTCGAAACCTTCGCCTGCAAGATTCATCCTGCCTCGGCGCGCCGCCTGGTTCGCATTCACGCGCGGCGCAGCGGCGAGGTCAGCGGCACCGCGGCCTGGCTCGCCCGCCTGCCGTGCTTCATGAACCACCATGTCGCGCTGGAGGATCAGGCCGATATCGACAGCCTGATCCGCTTCATGTCCGGACGCGCGCTCGGCTTCGTCGCGGCCGGCGGCGGCGCCTTCGGATCGGCGCATGTCGGCATCTACCGGGCGTTCCGCGAGCGCGGCGTGGTGTTCGATATCTTCGTCGGCACCAGCGTCGGCTCGGCGATGGCGGCGGGCTTTGCCAAGAATCACGAGGCCGATCATCTCGAGCGCGGCACCCACGAGATATTCGTGAAAAGCCGCAGCTTCCGGCGGCCGACCTGGCCGCGCTATGCCCTGCTGGATCACAAGGCGTTCGACCGCGCGCTGGCCGATCAATACGGCGACCAATGCCGGATCGAGGATTGCTGGCGGCCGTTCGCGGCGGTCGCGACCAATCTCTCCACCCATAATCTCGAATTGATCCGGTCGGGGCTACTCTGGCACGCGGTGCGCGCCTCGAGCGCGATCCCGGGACTGTTGCCGCCGTTCTATACGCCGGAGGGGGCGATGCTGGTCGATGGCTGCCTGATCGACAATGTTCCGCTGGCGCAGATGCATCAGCTCAAGAGCGGCCCCAATCTGGTGGTGCATTTCGGCGATCCCGCGGACGAGATGTTCGATGTCGACTACGCCGAACTGCCCGGCCGGTTCGAACTCGCTCTGGCGATGCTGACGCCGTTCCGCAAGAAGCTGCTGCCGGCGGCGCCGAGCGCGGTCAACGTGCTGTGGCGCAGCCTGGTGGCGCATCAGCGCTACGATATGCTGCCGACCGCTACGCATGATCATGTGATGCGGCCACCGGTTTCGTCCGACATTGGCGTCACCGAGTTCGAACGCCATACCGAGATTTACGATGCGTCCTATCTCTGGGCCCGCGAGGCCATCGCAGCACTGGAGGCGGAAGGCAATGCGGCGATCGCCGCCATCCTCGCCACCGCCAATACGCCAACGACGCGATGACGCCCGGTTGCCATGCTGCGGCTCAAGGGGCTGACGCGAAATCGGCGCGGCCGGCGCGGTGCGCTCAGGCGCCGGAGCCGCCGTCGCCGAAGCGTCGCCGGTAGGCATCGATATAGGCCCGCACCGCGGGCTTGAGGTGGCGGCGCGTCAGCTTGATCAGGTCGTCGCGGCGCGAATTCCGCAGCGCCTTGATCATGGCGATATGATCGCGGCGGGAGTCGTTCAGCGCCTCCGGCTTGGCGTGCGCATAGGACCGGATGCCGGAGACCTTCTGCGCCAGATACTCGATGGTTTCGATCAGGCTGGTGTTGCCGCACAGCCCGAACAGGGCGCGATGAAACCGGACATTGCTGTGAAACACCGCCAGCAGGTCGCCGCTGTCGACCGCCCTGCCGTGCTCGAGCTGGATCGCCTCCAGCCTTGCGAGATCCGCGTCCGGCACCGGAAACGGCAGGATGCGCACCGCCATGACCTCGAGTTCCTCGCGCACGTCGTAGATCTCCTCGACCTCCCGCGGCTTCAGGTCGCGCACGATCGCGCCGCGGTTCGGGATCCGTTCGACGATGCCCATCTTTTCCAGCTCGAACAACGCCAGCCGAACGTCGCCGCGGTGGGTATCGAAATCCGCGCACAGGTCCTGCTCGACCAGCCGCTCGCGCGGGTGCCGGCGGCCGAGCACGATGTCTTCCTCGAGCTTGCGGACGATCTGGTCCGCGATCGACGGCTGGCGCGATTGGAGCTCGGTCACCGCGGGTGACACGCCGGGGGAGTTCGCCGCGTCCCTGCGGGAGGGCGGCTTCCTGGAAATTCTTGCGGTTGCCATGGGTGCAATTTGCCATTCTCCCAAATAGTATACAATCTAAAAAACTATCTTGTGTACAGCGCGGAGGCGGTTGATACTGCCGCCGCCGGGGCGGTGTGCCGGCGAACCGTCAGCCCGCGAAAAAGCGGCGACAGCAGGGGAGGAATTCAATGTCCGTTTCACGGTATCTGCCGCTCGCGCGCGGCATTCTGCTCGGCGCCGCGCTGGCGATGGCCTCGACGGCCGCGCACGCGCAGAAGCGCGAGTTCTCGTTCGCCTATGACCAGCCGAAGAACAGCGGCTACGGCATCGGCGCCGAAATGTTCAACAAGAAACTGGGCGAACTCAGCAAGGGCACGCTCTCGATCAACCAGTATCCCGGCGCCCAGCTCGGCACCGAGGCGCAGACCCTGCAAAAGGTACAGACCGGCGACATCGACTTCGTGATGCTGTCGACAGCCAACGCCTCGACCGCGCAGCCGGAGTCCGGCGTGTTCTCGCTTCACTTCATCTTCCGCGACGAAGCCCATGCCATCAAGGTGCTGGCCGATCCCGCCGTGATCGCGGCGATGAAGGAGCTGTATGCGGCCAAGATGAAGGGCGCGCACATGCTCGGGCTGGGATCGCAGGGCCTGCGGCACATGTACGGCAAGAAGGCGGTCGAGAAGGTCGCGGACATCAAGGGCGTCAAGGTTCGCGTGCAGGCGACCGTCACCGAGGACACGTTGTTCCCGGCCTATGGCGCCCAGGTCGTGCACATGCCGTTCGGCGAGGTCTACACCTCGCTGCAGACCGGCGTGGTCGACATGGCCGAAAACGGCATCAACAACTACCTCGTCAACAAGCATTACGAACCCGCGCCGGTACTCTCGCTCACCGAACATGAGGCCAACAATGCCGCGCTGTTCGTCAGCGACAAGGTGTGGAGCAGCCTCACCGACGAGCAGAAGAAATGGGTGCAGGCGGCCGCCGACGAGGTCAGCCGCAACGAGCCGGCCGCGGCCTTCAAGCTCGAGCACGAAGCGCAGGCCAAGCTCGAGAAGATCGGCGTCAAGGTGGTCAAGACCGTCGACAAGTCGGGTTTCGCGCAGATCAGCAAGCCGATCCAGGACAAGCTGGCGTCCGACCTCGGGCCCAACGCCGTCAAGGTCCTCGGGCTGGTGCGCAACGTCAAATAGGCAGCGCGTTGACGTGGCGGGGAGCGAGATCGCTCCCCGCTTCGCTGTCCCCGAAATCCGGATTTGAGAAAAGACCATGCGCGGGTTCAATAGCCTCGTCCTGGAGGAGCAGCGCTACCTGAAGTGGCGAGCGCTCGACTGGCTCGAACAGGTCCTGATGATTTTGTGCGGCGTCGCCATCACCGGATTTTCCGTGCTGGTGATGTGTGACGTCGTCACCCGCACCATCGGTCATCCCTGGCTCTGGCTCCAGGAGGCGACCATGACCTTCTTTATCTACGGCATCTTCATCGGCGTCGGCGCAGCCACACGACGCAACGACCACCTCTATCTCGCGGTACTGGCGGAATCGCTGACCGGCAACAAGCGGCTGTTCTTCGAGATGTTCAACCGGCTGGTCGTGCTCGGCGTCGCGTTCTGCATGATCTATTTCGGCTACCTGAATTTTCTCGACGGCTTCAAGAGCCTGCGGATGCCGTCGATGACGCCGCTGTCGAGCCTGTATGCGGCCATTCCGCTCTGCGGTGTGCTGGTCTCCATTTTCATCATCGAGCAGATGGTCAACGGCTGGAAACACGGCTTCGTCGGCACGACGCACGCCGACGAGAAGAGGAAAGCGCTGTGACGGCCAATGGCGGGCTCATCTTCCTGATGGGATTTCTGTTCCTGTTCCTCGGCTATATGGGCGTGCCGGTGGCATTTGCCCTGATCGCGTCCGTGCTGGTGGTGACGGCGCTCACCCCGGTCAGCCTCGCCTCGATGATGGCGCAGCTCTTCAACGGCATGGACACCGAAGCGCTGCTGGCGGTGCCGTTCTTCCTGCTGGTCGGCGATCTCATGACCTCGGCCAACGTCACCTCCCGCATGATCACCTTGTCGCAAACCATGGTCGGCCATTTTCGCGGCGGCCTTGCCCAGGTGGTGACGATCTTCAGCATGTTCTTCGCCGGCATTTCCGGCTCGTCCGCCGCCGATGTCGCCATCCTGTCGCGCACGCTGGCGCCGGAGATGAAGCGGGAAGGCTATGACCTCGCCTTCACCGCGGCGCTGATCGCTTCCGCCTCCACCATGGCCAACCTCATTCCGCCCAGTATCATGGCCGTGGTGTACGGTGCGACCGGCAACGTCTCGATCGGCGGGCTGTTCCTCGGCGGCGTCGTCCCGGGCGTGTTCGTCGGCATCGGGCTGATGATCTACAGCCATTTCTTCGGGCCGGTTGGCCTCAGGCACAAGCGGGCGACATTCGGCAGGTTCGCAACCGCCACCAAGGAAGCGGCGATACCGCTGATGATCCCGCTGATCATCATGGGCGGTATCCTCACCGGCCAGTTCACCCCGACCGAGGCCGGCATCATCGCCGTGGCCTACATCCTGTTCGTGGCGATCCCGCTGCTCAATCCCGGCCATATCAGGTATTTGCCACGCGACATGGCGCTGACCGGGCTGCTCTATTCCATTCCGCTGATCACCATCGGCGCCGCATCGGTGTTCGGCTGGATGCTGGCCTATCTGCGCGGGCCGGCGGTGGTGTCGGGCTGGATATCGTCGGCGGCCGGCGGCGATCCCTTCATGATCATGCTGCTGCTGGTCGTGCTGTTCGTCATCGTCGGCGACTTCATCGACGCGATACCCGCCATCATCATCTTCATGCCGATCATCACCGACCTGACCCAGAGCACCGATATCAATCCGGTACACATGGGCGTCGTCATCATCGTCACGCTGGCGTTCGGGCTGATCACGCCGCCTTACGGGCTGGCGCTGCTGATGGCGTCGAAGTTCGTCGGGGTGCGCTTCGGCAAGGCGATGGTGGCGTCGTTGCCGATCTACGTCGTGTTCTTCGCCGCCATCGCGTTTTGCATCTTCTTCCCCGAAGTGGTGCTGTGGCTGCCCAAGCACCTGCTGCCGGAATCGGTCGGCTGCTTCAAGAATCCGAGCGGCACCGGCTATATCTGCCCCTGAAGCCGGCAGGGCGAGCCGGCAGCGGTCCTGCAAAGGGCTGAACGAGGCGCTTCGTTGCGCCATATCAATGCCCGGCGGCTGCTTTGCCGGGATTCTTTCCCATCGCGGAATCGTCACCGGTCGACGAAAGGATCGAACGGCGTGTATCTGCAATGGGTCGCGCTCACCGCCATGGGGGCCGGCGCGCTGCTGACCAGTTATCTGGTTGATGAACGTTCGGTCCGTCCGGTCGAATCCCGCGAGGCGGCGAGCATCTCCTGAGGATTTCGGACCGATCGATTGGCCAGGGCCGTCGGGGCGATACCCGATTGTCCCGCCGGACGCAGGCTGTAAACTGCTCCCTTGAGAAAACAGCGCGGCGAAGCCGCCTTCAGGGAGAAAACTGCATGCGTCCGCTCGAATTCGGCTGGTACCTGCCCACGCACGGCGACACCACGGCCTATGGCGTGCCGGAGGCCCAGGTGCCGGGATCGCCCGAATTGTGCGATCGCGTGGTGCAGGCCGCGGAGGCGGCGGGCTTTGAATATCTGCTGATCCCGGTCGGCTCGGTGTGCTGGGAGGCCTGGATCACCGGCGCCTTCATGGCGGCGCGGTCGTCGAAGATCAAGCCGCTGATCGCGGCGCGGCCCGGCTATATCAATCCGGTGCTGCTGGCCAAGATGATCTCGACCTTCGACCAGATGTCCGGCGGGCGCATTTGCATCAACCTGATCGCCGGCCAGAACGAAAGCGAGGTCGAGGGCGAGGGCGTGCGCTACGCCAAGGAGGAGCGCTACGCGCTGATGGAGGAGGAAGTTTCCATCCTGAAGGCACTGTGGACCACCCGCGGCCCGGTGCATTTCGAGGGCAAATTCCACACCTTGTCCGGCGCGCATATCCGCCCGCGCCCGCTGCAGCAGCCATTTCCGAAATTCTATCTCGGCGGCGGCTCGCGGCCGGCCTGGGAAATGTCTGCGAAGCATTCCGACGTGCATCTGTTCTGGGGCGACCTGCCGGAGCGCATCGCCGCCAATATCGCGGAGATCAGGGAATTGGCGCAGGCGCATGGCCGGGAAAAGACCATCGGCTTCGGCATGCGGCTGCAGGTGATCTGTCGCGAAGACGAAGCGGATGCGTGGGAGGCCGCCGACGCGCTGGTGCGCCATGCCACCGAGCGGCAGAAGCAGGAGATGAAGACGCTCTACAACAAGTCGGAAGCCAACCGGCGCGTGCAGGAACTGGCCCGCGAGCACGGCGATCTCCTGATGCCGCATCTGTGGACCGGTATCACCAAGGTCCGGCCCGGCGCCGGCATCGCGGTGGTCGGCAATCCCAGGCAATGCGCCGAGACATTCCAGCAATTCATCGACGCCGGCTGCCATTCATTCTGCCTGTCGGGCTATCTGCATGACGAGGAAGCCGAACGGTTCGGCCGGCTGATCCGCCCCATTCTGGCCGAGAACAACCGCGGCAGGCTGGCGGCGTAGAGAGAACAGGTCGCAAGGCCTGATCGTCTCGACATTGATCCGCGGATCATTTCTTCCGGGAAAACGCCCCGCCGCGTGAACCGGAAAGGTTTGATCGATGTCAAAGCAGCAGCGCAACGTTTGGGATAACGATATTTTATGCCGTTTTACAGATTTCAGGTCTGCGATCCGATCATCCCCATCGATGGCCATGGCCATGACGGGGCGGCATTGGGCGACGATATCGATGCCACGCTGTTTGCCGCCGGCATCATTCAACGGATTTTCCAGGAGCATCGCGCTGTTCCCGGAAACTGGGCAATCAGGATCACCCAGGATTCGCGCCGGGTCGGTGTTCTTCCATTCGAGGCCGGTCTGAAGGTTCTGGTGAGGCCATGCTGGGTCAGCGAGCTGTCGATGTTCGAGGCGCCTGAAGCCAGAGTCTAGGCCGGCACGATCACCTTGCCGATCGGCCAGAGCGCGATGCCGGCGAGCTTGATATGCGCCCACGCGAAGGGGATGCCGATGATCGTCACGGCCAGAATGACCGCGGTGACGAGGTGTCCGAGCGCCAGCCACCAGCCCGCCAGCACCAGCCAGATCAAATTGCCGATCATGCCGAGCGGCCCGGTACCGATATCGGACTGGCCCGTGACCTCGTCGCGGCGCACCGCCCGGGAGCCGAACGGCAGCAGGGTATAGACCGCGATATTGAACGCGGCCCTGGCCCAGGGCAGGCCGATGATGGTGATGGCCATGACGACGGCGGCGATGATCCAGCCGGCCGCCATCCACGCGCCGCCGAGCAGAATCCAGAAGATGTTCAGAAGGATGGAAACGGGCTGCATGCGTTTGCTTCGAAGCTGGAGGGACAGGCGTTTGCCGATCCTATGACGATCTGCCCGATAATCATATGAATTTGCGGCTAATCCGCGATCTGCACCTCGCCCTCGATTTCGACCGGCATCCCGAACGGCAACTCGGCCATGCCCACCGCGCTGCGGGCGTGGGCGCCGGCCTCAGGTCCCCACAGCTCGAGAATGAGGTCGGAGAAGCCGTTGATGACGGCGGGTTGCTGGCCGAAGCCGGGCGCCGAGTTGACCATGCCGAAAATCCGCACCCAGTGCGAAATGCGGTCGAGCTCGCCGAGCGCGCGCTTGAGCGAGCCCAGCATCGACAGCGCGGTGAGCCTTGCGGCGCGATAGCCCTGTTCGAGGCTCACCTCGGCGCCGACCTTGCCGAACGGCTTGGCGAGCGGTCCTTCCGGGCTCTGCGGTCCGTGCCCGGAGATCACGGCGCGGCTGCCGATTTGGCGGACATGGACGAAAGGCAGGACCATGCCGGGCGGCGGGCTAAAGGCCGGCGGCAGGACCAGGCCGAGCGCGGTGAGGCGGGATTCGATGTTGGCCATGGATGGACTCGTTCTCGTGGAAGAGTGGAAGAATCTGTCCGCCAAAGCGGGCAGCGGCAGAGCCGGGCGTCGCGCAATTGCCTCATCCTACCGCAAAATGCCCTGATGCAGGCGTATCCTGTCTGTGGCAAAATGCCGGCACATGATCCCCTTTGCGAGGGAGGCGCCGATGTCCGCGCGTTTGTTGATCCTGCTTTCCGCAGTGGGTGTGCTGCTGCAAACCGGTGTCGGCCGCGCCGACGCCATCGACGGCGACTGGTGCAGCACCGACGGAATGCGGATGTCGATCCACGCCGAGAAGGTCACCACGCCGGGCGGCAAACAAATCGACGGCAACTACAGCCGCCACGCTTTTGATTACGTCGTCCCGGCGGGCGAAAGCGGTTCGGGCGAAGTCGTGAACATCATCCTGCGCAGCGAGTATCTCGCGGTGTCGCGCCAGGGGTCGGCCGATGCGCCCTTGAGGGAATGGCGTCGCTGCAAGGAAACCATCAGCCGGCTGCCTTCCAGCGGGTTGCCGGACGCGCTGGTTTGAATCGCTGACGTCCGCCAGTCCCGTCCAATGAAGGCGTGCTAGCCGGCCAGGCCTGTCGAGGCATCCGGCTGGATCGTGGCACGCAGTCCGCCGAGTTCCGACGTATCGAGACACAGGGTCCAGCCATAGGCCTCGACGACGTCCTGCACGATCGCAAGTCCGAGCCCGGCGCCGCCTCGCTGGTCGAGCCGGCCACCGCGCGCGAGCACCATTGGCCGGACCGCTTCGGCAATGCCGCTGCCGTCGTCCTCGACGGCAATGCTGAGGCCATCGGCCGCGGCCGCGATCCGGACCCGGCTGCAAGCGTGGCGCGTCGCGTTCTCGAGCAGATTGCCCAGCGCCTCGGCCAGATCGGAGCGATCGAACGGCACCGTCATTTGTTCCGTCATCGCAATTTCGTAAGCGATCCGGGCGCCTTCCGGTGTCCGCGCCAAAGTCGCGATCAGCGAGCGAACCAGCGGCACAAGTGCTGTCGATGCGCCCGGCTGGGACCGCATGGCGCCCTGCAGCCGGGCCCGCGCGAGTTCGCGGTCGACATGGCGGCGCATGGTCCCGATCACCTCATCAATTCCGTCGGCCACGGCCGATTGCCCCGCCTCGCGCAGGCGGCCGGCATCGGCCGCAAGCGCGGCCAGCGGCGTCCTGAGGCCATGCGCGAGATCGGCGGCGCGGTGACGGGAGCGCTCGACTTCCTCGGCGCGGGCCGCCAACAGCGCATTGACTTCATCGACCAGCGGCCGCACTTCGTCGGGCACGCCCGCGGCAAGCCGCAGTTCGCGGCCGGCACGAATATCGGCAACGCCGCGCCGCAACAGGTCGAGTGGCCGCAGTCCCAGGCCGACCTGTATCGCGGTCGCCGCCGCCAGCGCGATCCCGAGCAGGCCGAGTGCCGTCACGAGGTCGGTGGCGAAAGCGGTCGTTGCCGCCGCTACATGTGCGGCATCGATCGCGACCGCGACCGTGACCGGGGTCTCGCGTCCCTTGATATCGAGCCGGACCCGGCGTTCGGCGATCAGCACCCGTCCATTGGACGGGCCGATCGCCTCGTGGCGGTGCACTTCGTCCGCGGCCGGCTCGTCGCTGGGCAGCAGCAGCGATGAATCCCACAGCGAGCGCGACCGCAGCGTCTGGCCGCGGTCGTCGGCGACCTGCCAATACAGCCCCGATAGCGGTTCGGAAAATCGGGGATCGGCGGGACCACCGGTGACGACGATGTGTCCGTCGGCATCGACCTCGAGGCCGGCCAGCAGCTTCTTCAGGTGGACATCGAGATCCTGGGAAACGGTGCGGCCGACATGGCGCTCGAACAGCAGCGTCAGACCCAGTCCGGCCAGCGCCAGGGCCAGGATGATCGCGGCGATACCGCCGGCGACCAGGCGCAGCCGCAGCGAGTTCCGGTTCATCCGACCGACTCTGGAATCAGATAGCCGAAACCGCGCCGGGTCTCGATCAGATCGACGCCGAGCTTGCGGCGTAGCCGGCCGACCAGAACCTCGATGGCGTTGGATTCGCTGGCGTCATCGGTGCCATGGATGTTTTCGCTGAGCTCAAGCTGTGACACGACACGACCGCGTTGATGGATCAAATAGGCGACGACACGATATTCCAGCGCCGACAGGTTGATCGGGACGCCGCGTACGCTGACTTTCATTTGCCGCTCGTCGATGGCGAGGTCGCCGATCGTCACTACCGAGGAAGCGCGGCCGGCCGAACGGCGCACGACGGAGCGCAGCCGTGCCAGCAGTTCCTCCATTTGAAACGGCTTTGGCAGATAGTCGTCGGCGCCGGCATCGATGCCGTCGACGCGCTCGCTCCAGCTTCCGCGCGCCGTCAGGATCAAAACCGGCGTGGTGCGTCCGGCCGCCCGCCAACGCTTGAGAATGGACAGGCCATCCATGCCGGGCAATCCCAGGTCCAGAATGATTGCGGCATAGTCTTCGGTATCGCCGCGGAACCATGCTTCGTCTCCCTGGCTTTCCCGGTCGACCACATAGCCCGCAGCCAACAACGCGCGGCCGACGTCGGCGGCAATCTTTCGATCATCTTCGACCAGCAGGACGCGCATCATTTCTCCCGGGTGCGGTCGATCTCGCCTGTAGCCGCATCGACATAAACCTCGAGAAGGCGTCCTCGGGCGCCGACGACCCGGAATTCATAGACCAGCCGTCCGCGCTCGCGTTCGAGCTTTACGCTTGCGACCTCGCCGGGCAGCTTGTCGCGTACCGCCTGCAATATCTCGGCGAGCGACTTGATCTCCCCGCGCTCGACGGCGCGCCGCGCCACGTCATGGTCGCGATCGTCGTCAGCCCGCGCCGCCGCTGCGAACGCCATCAACGCTGACAGCAGCGCAATTGCCATTGCTTTCGCATTCAACCGCATGACCGAACCGTTTCCTTTCGGCCTCACTGAGCACGAACCGGCTGACAATTCGCTGACATCGGTCGACAGCCGGCTGTCAGCGGTGCCGGCCGATAGTGCGTCCCGTCGCTGGCCGGATAGGCGGCCGGGACGCAAGCCAGGAGATACCCCATGCGCAAGACCATCATGTTCGGCACCCTTATCGCCCTGTTCGGGACCGGCGCGCTGGCGCAGGCCAGTGATGACACCGCGACGGAGCAGAAGAACTCCATCGAGATGAGCCAGTCAGCGGCACCCGCTATGCGTGGCGAGGAACACGCGCATGAGCGCCGCCTCGAATCCCGCGGGGAACACCGCGAGGCCCGTCGCGGCCATCGCGAACGTCACGACGAAGCTCACGAGCGCCACGATGAGCGGCGGGAACACGGTCGTCGCCACAACTGACCATCATCAAGCCACCATTACCGGTGGGACGCTGGCCGGTCGATGACATGGATCAAAAGGCGTCCCAGCGGGATCGATCACCCGAATTTCACACCAGCGCCATGCTCCGCGAGGGCAGGCGGCTATTACGGAGACTTCCCATGATGAAGACTGCAACGTTCGCCACCGCCATCCTGCTCGCCATGGCGACCTTCGCCAGCGCCGGCAGCCTCGGGCGCCCCTGTACCTCCGCGCCGCAAAGCCAGTGGCTCTCCCTCGACGCCATCCAGGCCAAGGTCGAGGCGCTCGGCTACAGGGTTCAGAAGGCGAAGCTGAAGGCCGCTTGCGGTGAGCTCTATACCATCGACAAGAACGGCAGCCGCGTTGAACTGTTCGTCGATCCGACCTCCGCCGCCATCGTCGGCCAGCTGTAACGGCCCGGCCATGGCATTGACACATGACGCGATCGAAGCCGGCGGCGCTACGCCGCCGGCAACGGTCAAGGTGTGGGACCCGTTCGTGCGGGTCTTCCACTGGACGCTGCTGGCGCTGTTCGTCACCGCCTTCGTCAGCGGCGACGAGAATGAAGGCGTGCATATCGCGGCCGGCTACGGCATCGCGATTCTGCTGGCGCTGCGTCTCGTCTGGGGCGCGATCGGCCCTCGCCACGCACGGTTTTCCAGTTTTGTGCAGCGGCCGCGACAGGTGCTGACCTATTTGCGGGACGTCGCGGGCTTCAAGGCGCCACGCTATCTCGGCCACAATCCCGCCGGTGGCGTGATGATCGTCGCGTTGATGGCCGCGCTGATCGGCACGGCCGTCACCGGCTACATGATGTCGACGGATGCGTATTGGGGAGCCAAATGGCTCGAGAAACTGCACGAGGCGCTCGCTCATGGCACGCTGGTGCTTGTCGGGCTGCATGTGCTGGGTGTCGTGGCCTCGAGCCTGTTGCACAAGGAGAATCTGGTGAAGGCGATGTGGACCGGGCGCAAGCGGTCATTGTGAGCGAAGAGGCGAGGTGGCGCTGCCACGGCGCCCTCCCCTCGTCGCCGCGCCGGCGCTACCGCTTGACGACGCGAACCGGTTTTGGCGTGCTGTCGTTCCTGCGGCGCAGCTTGGCGAAATCGGCCAGCATGGTGTCGGCGGAGATCACGCGGTTTCGGCCCAGGTGCTTGGCGGCATAAAGGGCCTGATCGGCCTGCCCGAGAAACCCGTCGGGCCCAATATCGCTGCCGGCGACC
>CALROE020000001.1:0-28964 GCA_943369715.1 Bradyrhizobium ivorense | reverse complement strand
ACCCTTTTACCGTCTCTAAAAACAAAGGCGTGACGGGTCCGCCCGAGCACCTGAGACAACACGGGCAAAGATCGGCCGCAGATGCAAGGTTCCGGGTCTGCAATCGCAACGTCGCCGATGTCGTAACGAATGAATGGCGTCGCATAGTTGTAAAGACCCGTCACGAGGACGCGGCCTGGCTGTCCCGGCGCCACCGGCAGACCCGCGTCATCCACGATTTCAACAAACGTCATCTCCGAGCAGATGTGATAGTGGGCGGCAGCCGGGCACTCGGTCGCGATATAGCCGACTTCCTCACAGGAATAGATGCCAACCAGTTTCGCTCCAAGCTTGCGGGCGATCAACTCGCGCGAGCCGGGGAGTATCGTTTCCGAGATCGAAAATATGATTTCGAGATTCAGTTCCCGCGCGACCTCGGGCGATGCTGCATATGCAAGCGCCATGGCGTTCGATGGCAGCGTCATCAAATAGGGAGCTCTGTGGCGCAGCAGCCATTCGATTTGATCGTCAACCGGCGTTCGCATGTCCAGTCCAAACACATCCGTGTCAGGCGCGGCCCGGGACCACGCTTTCGTGGTCTGACCCTCCGGATATTGCGGCACGATGCCCTGACGAAAAATTCTGATTTGCGCGAGTGGCCGCGAGGGATCAGCTCCGTGCCAAAGCGCAAGCCGTGTGAGCGCGCCATCATACGCAAATTTGGCGAGCGAGTTCACGGTGAAGGTCAGTGAAGCGCCGTTTGAGCCGGAGGTTTTGTGGTCTGTAATATATCCGAGAGTTTCAGGCAGGGCGCCAGCGCGCATTTCGCTGGAATACGCCGTCGCGTCGGCTCGGGTAAGGATCGGAACCTCGCTCCAGCGACGCAAATCGATCTCGCCATCGGGCGTCAGCAGACAACCGAGTCGTCCATTGTAGAACGGAATCCGCGCATATGCGTGCTCGGCAAGTTGCTGAATAAGGCCGCGCTGGTAACCCCCGAGATGCTCCGGAGGCATCCACTCTGTCTTACCGAGCGCCGCGAGATAGCGTCGAAATACTTCATCCATCCAGCACGATCTCGTTCCAAGTCATTATGCAATGTCTCACGAATTTCACTGGGTCGCCAACTGAGAAACAGCGCAAAACAGCCATCAAGTTTCAATGTACGGCAAGCGCCGGCGCCTTTTTGTACTTGGGAAATGACGCTGGATGTCCACTGTGGGTCACATTCGCGACCGGGCCGAGCCGGCGACAAGTCCGGCGATGTCCGCTATGCCGCCGAAAGCGGAAGTATCAGATCATTGAGCGGCACTGCGACGGGCCAGTCCGCGCCCTAGTCTTCGTTCGTCCACTTGGCAATTTCGTTTGACCGACCACAATCGGAAATCTTTCCCTTATTGGGGCTTGATCCCGGCTTCGCGCGTCACCCGAATCCATTTTTCAATATCAGCGCGCATTGCCGCTGCAAACTCCTCCGGGCTGTTGCCGGCGGACTCCAGGCCCTGCTCTGCCAAGAACTTCTCGATCTCCGGCGTCTTGAGCGCTGCCACGACGATCTTGTTGAGTTTCTCCACGATCGGCCGCGGCGTGCTGGCCGGCGCCAGTATGCCGTTCCAGCCCGTCACCTCGTAGCCGGCGATGCCGGCTTCCGCGATGGTCGGAATCTCCGGCGCCACCGCGAGCCGTTTGGCGGTGCTGATGCCGAGCGCGCGCACGGTGCCGGCGCGAATCTGCGGCAATGCCGTGATCGGCGTGTCGAAGAACGCCGCCACTTCGCCTGTGATGACCGCCTGCTGCGCCTGCGGCACGCTGCGATAGGGGATGTGGGTGATCTTGACGCCGGCCATGCTCAGGAACAGTTCGGCGGACAGATGCGCCAGGCTGCCGACGCCGACCGAGGCGTAGTTGAGCGATTCCTTGCGTGCCAGTTCGACCAGTTCCTTGACCGATTTCGCCGGCGAGTTGGCCGGCACCAGCAGGATCTCGCTGACCCTGGTGACCATCGAAATGGGCGCAAAGTCCTTTTCGCTGTCGTAGGGCAGGCTGGCATAGAGCGCGGGATTGGCGGCATGGCTCGGAAACACCATCAGCAGGGTGTAGCCGTCGGGCTCGGCCTGCGCTACCGCCCGGGTGCCGATAGTGCCGCCGGCGCCCGGCCGGTTGTCGATGATGACCGGCTGGCCGAGCTGCTCGCTGAGGCTCTTGCCGACCAGCCGCGCCAGAATGTCGGTGATCCCCCCAGCGCCGGTCGGCACGATGATCTTGATGGTGCGGGTGGGATAGTCCTGCGCCTGTGCCGCCTGCGACAGTGCCAGCATGAAGCCGAGCAGGAGCGTGGCCCGCCGCAATAAAGCAAGGTTCATTGCTTGATCTCGATGTTGTTGTCGGCGATGACCTTCTGCCACTTGGCGCGTTCGTCGAGCAGCAGTGTGGCCAGCTGTTCCGGCGAGCTTTGCCAGACTTCGAGGCCCATGCCGGCAAATGTCTCGAGCAGTTTGGGGTCGGTCAGCGCCTGGCGGATGGTGGCGTTGAGTTTTGCGACGATCTCCGGCGGTGTCTTCGGTGGCGCGAAGGCGGCCCACCATGAGGTCGCCGCGAACGCCGGCAGCCCGGATTCGCCAATGGTCGGAATTTCGGGCGCGATCGACGTGCGCTGCCGGGAGGTGACCGCGACGGCTCTCAGCTTGCCTCCCTGAACCTGCGCCAGCGCCGACGGCAACTGGTCGAACATCAGGTCGACCTGCCCGGAAATAAGGTCGTTGAGCGCCGGGCCTGAGCCCTTGTAGGGGACTTCCACCCAGCTGACGCCGGCCATGCTCTTGAACATCGCGGCATTGAGCAGGTGCATGGTGGCGCCGGTGGCGACATTCAGTGTACCCGGGGCGGCCTTGGCTCGGGCAATGACGTCGGAAACCGATCTGGCGTCGAATTTTGGGCTCGATACCAGGATGTTCGGCGACTGCGCCACCAGCGAGACCGGCTGGAAATCCGTTGACGGGTTGTAAGTGATGGTCTTGTAGAGCAGCGGGTTGATGACGTGCGTGCTCGTGGTGGAGAGGATGATGGTATAACCATCCGGCGCCGCCCGGGTGACGGACGCGGTGCCGATCGCGCCATCCGCGCCGCCCTTGTTTTCGATAATCACGGTCTGACCGAGGATCGCCCCCATGCGCTGCGCCAGCACGCGCGCGATCAGGTCGGTCGATCCGCCGGCGGCGAACGCCACCACCATGGTGATCGGGCGGGTAGGGTAGGCCGTCTGCGATGCCAGGGGCATGGTGCCCGCAAGCAGGATGATGGCGGCCTGCAAAACCCTCGTCAGCATTTCCCCGCCCCGTCTTTTTGTTTTTCCGCGGAAGGATATCGGAGCTTTCCGGGTAACGCCAGCATCGGCAGGGTTCGTGCCTGCACAGCCGCTATGCGCTCCGCGCCACGACGAATCCAGGCTGTTCGAAGAATGAAGATGGCGCTTTTCTTCTACCAGGGGAGGGTGAAGCGAGGCGTCCTGCTCTATCACTTACCTCACCACCTCAGTCCATTCCGGGCACGCGCGCTGATCCACCGGCACCAGCCACGCTTTGTAATTCGTCTTGTCGATGATCTCGGCCGGCAGCATGACTTTCTCCGGCAGCGGTTCCTTCTTGAGGTGCCGCACCGCGGCGCGGGTGGCGGTGCAGCCGATCTTGAACATGTTGAAATCGACGGTGGCGAGAATCGCGCCGGCCTCGATCTGTTTCACCGCCGGCAGGATGCCGTTGATGCCGATCACGATCGAACTGCGGCCCGCTTCCTTCAGCGCCTCCAGCACGCCGAGCGCCATGCCGTCATTGGCCGACAGCACGGCGTCGATCTGGGGATGCTCGCCCAGAAATTTGGCCATCACGCGCCTGGCGTCGGGCTGCTGGTAGTTGCCGATCCCGGAGCCGAGCACCTGGATGCCCGGAAATTCCGCGAAGGCCCGCTGGTAGCCGCGCACGCGCTCGCGGTTGGTCGGTGCTGCCGGCGTGCCCTCGATGACGACGATTTTGCCCTTGCCGCCGAGATGCTCGAACAGATACTTCGCCTCGCGGTAGCCGATTTCAAAATCATCGGCGCCGACATAGGTGACGAATTGGCCGGGCAGCGGATTGGAAACCAGGATGACCGGAATTTTCGCCTCGTTGAGCTGCTTCACCGAGTCGATCATGGCGACGTCGTCGACCGGGATGAAGATCACGGCATCCGGCCGGTCCTTGAGGACCTGCTCCACCATCGCCTTCTGCTCGTCGACATTGTCGGGCTTCTTCGGAACCAGATGCACGACGCGCGCGCCCGTGGTCTTCGCGATCTGGTCGGCGGCGATGCGGAACGCCTCATAGGCGGGGTTGGTCGAGTTTTTGGTGAAGACGGCGATGGTCATGCCGTCCGCTGCCACGGCGTGACTCGCGAGCAGAGCCATCGAACAGGCCAGCATGGTCGCTACAAAGGATCGCATCATCGCCTCCTTGAAGTTGACTCGAAACTCAATCCCGTCATTCCGGGATGTGCGTTAGCACCAGACCCGGAATCTCGAGATTCTCCGATGTGCAATTGCACATCGTAGTTCGATGCTTTGCATCGCCCCGGAATGACGAACCCTTCACAGCCACAGGATCTTCTTGCGGTATTCCAGATCGGTCAGCAGCGGCGCCGCCGGGCCCTCGTGAAATACCGCACCGCGCTCCAGCGCGAAGACGCGGTCGGCCAGCGCCAGCACCAGATCGAGATTATGTTCGACGATCACGATCGAGGTGTGCCGGCGCAGCAGGTCGAACACCCCGAACAGTTCGAGGATCACGGTCGGCGCCAGGCCCTCGAACGGCTCGTCCAGCAGCAGCAGTTTGACGTTGCCCGACATCGCGCGCGCCACCGCCACCATCTGCTGTTCGCCGCCGGAGAGATAATCCGCCGCGATATCGAGCCGCTCCTTCAGGCGCGGGAAATAATCGAGGATCTGCTCCTCGCTCCACACCACGCCGTGGCTGCCGTCGGTCTTGCGCGCGAGACGGCCGAGCGAGAGATTTTCCCGCACCGTCATGCCCGCGAACAGGCCGCGGCCCTGTGGCACATAGCCGATGCCCGCGCGCGCGATATCCGGCGCGTCGACGCCAGCGATATTGCGGCCCTCATACTGCATGGTGCCGGAAGCCAGCGGCACCAGCCCGGCGATCGTCTTCAGCAGCGTGGATTTTCCGGCGCCATTGCGCCCGAGCAGCGCCACGATCTCGCCTTCGCGCACATCGAGTGTGGCGTCGTGCAGGATGTGGCTCTTGCCATAGAACGTATTGACGCCCTCGAAGCGCAGCACTTGTGCCGCGTCCTCGCGGGCTTGATCGCTGCGGTTGTGCTCGACCTCGGGAATCCCGGTACCGGTATAGATCTGCTGCACGCGGCGGTCGCTGCGCACCGCCTCAGGCGTGCCGGTCATCAGTACCTCGCCCTGGTTCATCACGGTGACGGCTTGCGAGAAGCCGAGTACGCGATCGATGTCATGCTCGACGATCAGGACCGGAATGTTGGCGGCCACGTTCTTGATCAGGTTGGAGACGCGCTCGCGCTCGGCGGCGGCGAGGCCCGCCAGCGGTTCGTCGAGCAGCAGCACCTTCGGCTTGGAGCCCAGCGCAATGCCGAGGTCGACCAGCCGCTGTCCGCCATAGGACAGTTCGCCACCCTGGATCTCCTCGATGCCCTCGAGGCCGAGGAATTTTACCAGTTCGGCGGTCTCGGTGTGCACTTCCGGATAGCTGTCGATGTCGCGCCAGATGTTGAAGCGCATGTCGCGCTGGGCCTGCAGCGACAGCCGCAGGTTCTCGTAGATCGTCAGTTCCTTGAACAGATTGGTGATCTGGAACGAGCGCGCCAGCCCGCGATGACAAATCAGCTCGGACGGTACGCCGTGAATTGGCTGACCATTGAGGCTGATGGTGCCGTCCTCGACCGGGTATAGTCCGGAGATCAGGTTGAACAGCGTGGTCTTGCCGGCGCCGTTCGGACCGATCAGCGCATGGATCTGGCCGGCGCCGACCTCGAGGCTGGCGTTGTGAACGGCGCGGATGCCGCCGAAATGCTTGGAGATGCCCGTAACCTCCAGCACGGTGCCCTTGAGGCCCTCCGGCCGCAGGAATCCCGGCAGCGGCAGGCCTTCGTAGATCTTGCGCCTCGACATCGCGGCGGATTCTTCCGGTGCCGGCCACCAGCGCCGGCTCAGCGTGGCCCAGATCCCGACCAGCCCGCCCGGCGAATACAGCACGAAGGCGACGAAGATCAGTCCGAACCACAGCAGCCAGTTCGGCGTCCAGATCGAAAACAGCTCGCGGAACAGGATGAAGAACAAGGCGCCGAGCGCCGGTCCCAGCATGTTGCGCATGCCGCCGATCACGACGATCGCCAGCAACTCGCCGGAGAAGGGGACGGACACCGCTTCGGCCGAAACCAGATAATTCTGGAACCCGGTCAGCGCGCCGGCAAGCCCGGTCACCACGGCCGAGATCACGAACACGCCGAGCTTGTAGCGCTCCACCGGATAGCCCTGGAACGTGGCGCGCAACTGGTTCTCGCGGATCGCCACCAGCACGTGGCCGAACGGCGAGCGCACGATGCGAAGCAGCACATAGAGAACGGCAAGCCCGATCAGCGCCACGACGATGTAATAGGTCAGCGCGTTGTCGAGATTGAACGGCCCGATGCTGCCGCGCTTCAAGCCGCCGAGGCCGTCCTCGCCGCCGGTGACGTTGCTCCAGCGGAACGCGATCGTGTAACTGAGCGCGGCCAGCGCCAGCGTCAGCAGCGAGAAGTAGACGCCGCGGCGGCGCAGGATGACGATGCCGACGATGGTCGAGGCGACCGCGACGAACACCATCGACAGCAGCAGCGGCAGCCAGATATCGCCGCGAAACCAGTTGAGCTGCATCAATCCCGCGGCATAGGCGCCGATGCCGAACCAGGTGCCGTGACCGAACGACACCAGCCCGGTGTAGCCGACGCAGAGATTGAGGCCCATCGCCGCGATCGCCAGCGCCACCACCATGATGCCGGTGTTGAGCGAGAGCCCGAGCGCCTGCAGGCCGAACGGCAGCGCCACCAGCGCGAGGGCGGCCAACAGCAATGGACGGTATTTCGCGAGCTGCGAGGCGGTCTTCATTCGAATTTCTCGATACGCTCGCCGAGCAGGCCGCGCGGGCGCACCAGCAGAATCAGGAACATCAGGACATAGATCGAGGCTTCGCCGGCGGCGGGCACGAAATGGATGGTGATGCCCCTGACGACGCCGACCAGCAGGGCGGCGATCACGACACCCCAGAAACTGCCGAGACCGCCGATCACCACCACGACAAAGGCGACGGTGATGATCTCGGCGCCCATCGCCGGATGCACGATGGTGATCGGGGCAAAGAACGCGCCGCCCATCGCGGCCATGCCGACGCCGAGCATCACGATGGCGGTCATGTAGGGCTGCAGCCGGATGCCGAGGGCGGCGACCATGTCCGGCCGCTGGATGCCGGCGCGCACGACGCGGCCGAACGAGGTCTTGTGCAGCAACAGCCAGATCGCAAGCAATACCAACGCGACCACGGCCAGGATCAGCAGCCGGTAGCGCGAGAACAGGAAATCGCCGACGATGACCGAGCCGCGAAACACCTGGGGTATCGACGCCGACAGCGGCGCCGCGCCCCACACGATGCGGATCGCCTGCTCCGCGACCATCGCTAGCCCGAACGTCACCAGCAGGCTCAGGATCGGATCGGAGCTATAGAAGCGGCGCAGGATGAATCGCTCGAACAGGATGCCGAGCATGCCGACCGCGATCGGCGACAGCACCATGGCCGGGCCGAAACCGAGATATCTGGTGATTTCGACCGAGGCGTAGGCACCGAGCGCATAAAACGCGCCATGCGCCAGATTGACCACGCCGCCGACGCTGAAGATCAGCGACAGACCGAGCGCGATGAGGAGATAATAGCCCCCGAGCACGAGGCCATTCACCACCTGTTCCAGCAAGAACCCGAACTGCATTCTCGATCCCGGAAGACACAAGGTGGCGGCGGAGAAGAGACGCCGGAAAGCGCGTCACCCGGCGCGCGCCTGATGGGCGCTGCGCCGGGTGAGACTACGCAACGATTACATTGAGCAGGGGTTCTGCTCTTTGGTGAGGGCGATGGATTCCAGCGATTCGTTCGCCGCCGGGATTGCCCCGCCGAGCACCAGCATGTCCCACTTGTCCTTGGCCTGTCCCTTGGCCTTGACGGTGAAGGGATAGGCTTCCTGCATCAGCTGGTGGTCCCACGACCTGAAATAGGCCTTGCGCGCCTTCAGGACGTCGAACTGGGTTTCCTTCTCGAAATAGCCGATCAGCTTGGTCGTGTCGGTCGATTTGGTCTCGTTCATGGCCTGCGCCATCATCTTGAGCGAGACGTATTCGATCCAGGCATGGTTCTCCGGCGGCTTGCCGTATTTCTTGGTGAAGTTGGTCACGAAGGTCTGCGAGCTCGGCACCTCCGAGGTGTGGTACCAGACCGTCGGCCAAGTGCCGCTGAGATTGCCGTCGCCGGCCGCCCAGGCGTCGGCGGTGTTGAGGTTGAAGCCGACGATCGGGTAGGGCAGGCCGAATTCGGCATATTGCTTGATCAGGTTGGTGACCTGGTTGCCGGCGAGGTTGGAGCAGACGATGTCCGGCTTGGCCTGGCGGATTTTCAACAGGTACGGGCTGAAGTCGGTGACATCGGTCGCGACCAGTTCGTCGCCGATCAGGTTGCCGCCGTTGGCGTTGAAGAACGCCTTCGCCGCGCGGCCGAGGTCGTGGCCGAAGATGTAGTCGGCGGTCAGCGTATAGAACTTCTTGCCCTTCATCATGTTGTCGCGCACCAGCGCCTTGCCGACCGCGTTGACCATGACGGTGGAGGGGATGTCGACGTGGAAGGTGTACTTGTTGCAGTTCTTGCCGCGCAGCGCGTCGGAACGCGCGCCGATCTGCATGAACAGCTTCTTGTTGCGTTCGGCGACCTGCATGATCGTGAGCGCCGAGGCGGAATTGATTTCGCCCATCAAGACGAGCGCGCCGTCCTGATCCAGCATGCGCTGCGCCTTGGTCGCCGCGGTGGCGGGATTGACCGAATCTTCCGAGGTGATGTCGAGCTGCCGGCCCATGACGCCGCCGGCCTGGTTGATTTCCTCCTCGGCCATGCGGATGCCGAGCTGGGCATAGGCGCCGAGCGCACCGAGAAAGCCGGTCAGCGGTGTGAGATGGCCGATCTTGATCTTTTCGGACTGGCCGTAGCTGATCGCCGGAAATCCGATCGCGGCGGCGCCGGCAAAGGCGGCGCTCCCTTTCAGCAATGTTCGTCGGGTGTAGCGGGTCATCGTTGGTCTCCTCCCAAAGGGCGTTTCCGCGATGTCCCCCTTCATTCCGTCGTATGCGAGAATGTGAGAGACGTTTTTCTAATGTTGGATGATATTTCCGGACGCGGAGGTTCCTGTCAACGCCAAAAGCGGGCGCCGGCTTCGCCGTCAGGAGGATTTCGCGGTGCCCTTGGCGCCAAATTCGGCAGACAGACGATTGGCCGCAGCTCGAATCGTCCTGGCATGGTTCTGCAACGCCTGGATGGAAAGCCGCCAGATCGGGCCGGATATCCCAACCGCTCCAACGGTCTGGCCGGTGAAATCCATCACCGGAACGGCGATGCAGCGCACTTCCGGATTGAATTCACCGTCATCGAAGGCGATACCGCTGTGCTTGATCTCGGCGATCTCTTTCATCAACGCCGCGCTGTCGGTGATCGATTTGTCCGTCGATGGTTTCAGGTCGACGCGCTCGAGAAACCGTTTCAACTGCTCGGGACGCAGCGAGGCGAGAATGATCTTGCCAAGCGCGGTGCAATGCGCCGGCCGCACCACGCCGACGCGGTCGGTCAGTTGAAACGCGCCGGGGCCGCTGGTGCGGGCGATCACCACCACCGCATCGCCCATTCGCACCGCAAAATGGGCACTTTCGCTGGTTTCGCGCGACAAATCCTCGAGCACCGGCGTGGCGACATTCACCATCTCGATTTCGTCGAGCGCGCTGGCCGCCAGCGCGAATAGCGGCCGGCCGATGCGGTAACGCTTGGAGTCCTTTTCCTGGCGCAGATAGCCCAGCGACACCATGGTCTTGGCCAGATGGAACGTGGTGGAATTATGCAGGCCGACCAGCTTGGAGAGGTCGGCCAGTCCGATGCCGTCACGGTGACGCGCCACTTCTTCGAGAATCGCGAAGGCGCGACCGAGCGACTGAACGCCGACCCGCTGCCGGTCGTCGGCGTCGTCGTCGATGTCGGCCTGCGGAGGCTGCACCAGCTTGGCGATCGCGGTCTTGCGCGGAACGGCTTGCTTCTCAACGGTCTTTTGTCTGGTACGCGCTGCCACGAATCTCATCTCCCCGCGACGATGCCGCACTCTATCAGGCGATCGGAACGACTGAACAGCGTCCCGACCGCGCGTGCGGCGTGGGACTGCAAGCATACCACAATATCAATTGACGTACAGTATTATGGGAAATAGGTTTCGCGCGCCGGACGGTGATGCCGGAGGCGGCCCCTTGCGCTTGGGCCATCATACCGTTGAGCGAGCAGGAGAGTAATGCAATGGCCGGTAATTCGCTCAATGGTGCCCAGGTTATCGTCGACTATCTGATCCAGGAGAAAGTTCCTCAGGTATTCGGCCTGTGCGGTCACGGCAATATCCAGTTCATCGACGCGCTGTACGAGCGTGCGGACGAACTCAAGACCATCTCGGTGCATCACGAGAGCGTCGCCGGCTTCATGGCCGACGTCTATTACCGGGTTTCGGGGCGGCCGACCGCCACCTTCACCTCCTGCGGTCCGGGCTCGGCGAACCTGCCGATCTCGCTCGGCAACGCCTTTCTCGACTCGGTGCCATTCCTGGCGGTGACCGGCAACGTGCCGACCAGCCAGTTCAACCGCGGCGCGTTTCAGGAATTGTATCGGCATTATCAGGCCGACTTTCCCTCCACCGTGCGGTCCTACTGCAAGAAGGTGTTCCAGCCGACCCGCGGCGAGATGGTGCCGCTGGCGATCCGGCAGGCTTGGAAGACCATGACCACCGGCCGTCCGGGGCCTGTCGTGCTCGACGTTCCCTTCGATGTGTTCATGGAATCGGCCGCCGAGGAGGCGCCGAATGCGGAGGCCTGGAACGGCAATATCTCCAGCCGCTGCGGCGCCGATCCCGAAGGCGTGGTCAAGGCGGTCGATATGCTGCTCGGCGCCGAGCGGCCGGTAATGATCGTCGGCCAGGGTGTGCGCTATGGCGGCGCCGCCGACGAATTGTTGAAGCTTGCGGAACGCCTGCAAATTCCGGTAGCGGCGTCGGCCTCGGGCCTCGGCGCCATCGACTGCAATCATCCGCTGGCGCTCGGCCTCGTCGCGCGCGCCGGCCATTACCAGGCCAACCATGCGACGCGCCAGGCCGACGTGCTGCTGGCCATGGGCATGCGTTTCGACGACCGCACTTCGAGTTCGTGGATCCCGGGCTATTCCTTCAACATTCCACCCACAAAACTGATTCATGTCGATATCGATCCCGACGAAATCGGCCGCAACTATCCGGTCGCGCTCGGCCTGATGGCCGACGTGCGTACCTTCCTGCGGCAGATCCATGCCGAACTCGACCGCCGCGCCGACCTGACCAAGCGCGCCGATGCGCGCAAGAAGTGGCTGGCGCAAATCGATACCTATCGCCAGGAATGGGACAAGTTCGTCGCCCCCGGCTTTTCCGACGACACCACGCCGATCAATCCGCAGCGCGCCGCCCTCGAGATCGACAAGGCGCTGCCGGAGAACGCGATCCTGGTCTCTGACATCGGCGTGCATCACAATTGGTTGCTCAGCTTCTGCAAGCCGAAGCGGCCGGATTCACTGATCGGCTCGATGGGTTTTGGCCCCATGGGTTTTGGCGTCGCCGGCGTGATGGGCGCGAAGTTCGCTGCTCCCGACCGGCCCTGCGTGTCGGTATGCGGCGACGGCGCGTTCTTCATGCACGCCAACGTGCTGGGCACAGCGGTCGAATATAATCTGCCTGTGGTCTGGGTGGTCTGGAATAACTACGCCTATGCCTCGATCCGGGGATTGCAGCGCGGCTATCTCGGCGGCCGCGAACTCGCCACCGACTTCCATGACCCGACCACCGGGCAGCGCTACAATCCGGATTTCGCCGCGATGGCACGTTCCTGTGGCGTCGAGGGCGTACGCGTCGACCGCGCCGGCGATCTCGGCGAAGCCATCCGCAAGGGCATCGCCGCCAACAAGCCCTATCTGATCGATGTGGACATCGCCGCCGACATCAATCCCTCCGGCGCTGGCATCTGGGAATTGCCCGGGCTCGGGCGAAGCAAGCCGGGCATTGGCACGCGATTCGATCCGACCTGATCGTCATCAGTTCCGTTACGGTCCTGCCCTCCGCCAATAAAAATACTATCGAGGAAACAGAATGCTGCTCACCGGCAAGAAAGTCGTCGTCGTCGGAGGTTCATCCGGTATCGGTCTTGCGACCGCCGAACTCGCCAAGCAGGAGGGCGCCGATGTCATTGTCGCCTCCCGCAATGTCGACCGGCTGGATGCGGTCGCTACCAAACTGAACGCGACTGCAATTCCGGCCGACGTCACCAGTGATGACAGCATTGCCGAGCTGTTCCGTCGTACCGGTCCTGTCGACCATGTCGTGGTGACCGCGGCGCAACTGCGCACCGGGCCTTTCAGGACGGTGGCGATGGACGACGTGCGCGCCACCATGGAAAGCAAGTTCTGGGGCGCCTGGCGGGTCGCGCGTTTCGCCGACATCCGTCCCGGCGGATCGCTGACGCTGGTTTCCGGCTTCCTGAGCATCCGGCCGCGGCCGAACTCGGCCATTGTCGGGGCCGCCAACGGCGCGATCGAGTCGCTGGCGCGCAGCCTCGCGCTCGAACTGGCGCCGGTGCGGGTCAATGCCGTCTCGCCGGGGATCATCGATACGCCGATCCGCGCCGCCATGCCGGAAGAGGCGCGCCGCGACATGCTCGCCAAGACTGCGGCCAACCTGCCGGTCGGCCGTGTCGGTACCGGCGAGGATATTGCCCGCCAGATCCTTGCCTTCATGACGATCGGCTTTGCGACCGGCTCGATCGTCTATATCGATGGGGGCGCGCTGATCACCTGAGCCAGGAGCCCGAGCCGTGATTTCCTGCAGATGACGCGAGATCTTCCAAAGCTGGTGGTGGTCGGACATGGCGCGGCGGGCCTCGCAGCGGCGCTCTCGGCGGCCGAGCAGGCACGCAGCCGCGGCCTTGGCATCGACATCACCTTGCTTGAGAAATCGCACGAAGCTGACGCCGGAGGAAATACAAGCTGGAGTCCCTCTTACATGCGGCTGGAGGCGCCGGATCGGATCGCGTCCGGTTTTGAGGATGACATGCTGGAGGCCTCGGGTGGATTGGCCGATCGTCGCTACTTCCGGACGCTCGCCGACAATGCGGTGCAGACGATTGGCTGGCTTCAGGCGCACGGCGTCGAGTTCATCACGCCGGTGTATTACCTCAGCGCCGGTCCGGCCCGGATCCAGCCGGTGGGCGGCGGCAGCGCCATCGTCGAAAAACTGCTCGTGGCCGCCATAAGCGCCGGGGTGAAGGTTTGCTATCAACACGAGGCGAAAGCGCTGGTCATGGCGGAAGGCCAACGCGTGAGCGGCATCGTCGTCCAGTCCGCTGCCGGGATTATGACCACGCTCGACGCCGACGCCGCGGTTCTCGCTTCCGGCGGATTTCAGGGCAATTCCGAAATGATGTGCGCGCAGTTCGGCGCCGCCGCCGAAACCATAAAACTCATCTCGCCGGGCACGCGGTTCGACACCGGCGACGGCATCCGCATGGCGACGGATCAGGGCGCAAGCGTCTCCGGCGACTGGAACGGCATGCATATCGAACCGGTCGATCCGCGCAGCAAGGGCTCCGCGCCGGTCGTGCTGGTCTACCCCTACGGGATCGTGATCGATCAGGATGGCCGCCGCTTCATGGATGAAGGCCGCGGCCTTGTGCACGAAACCTGGGAAGCGTTCGCCCGCGATATACATTTTGCGAGACCAAGAAGCGTCGCCTATGCGATCCTCGACAACCGCCTGTTCGATATTGATGGCTATGGGCGTGCGATCCGGTCGGAGGTGCCACCCTATCAATCGCCTTCTCTTGAAGATCTTGCGGCGCAGATCGGGGTTCCCGCGTGTAATCTGATCGAGACGGTCGAGGCCTTCAACGCGGCGGCAACCGGTAATGTTGGGCAATTCGATGCGACCCGCTGCGATGGACTGGCGACGGCAACGGAATTGGAGCCGCCGAAATCAAACTGGGCGCGCCCGATCACGAAGCCTCCCTTTCTCGCGTATCCCCTGGTCGGCGGGCTCGCCTATACATTTGGTGGTCTTGCGACCAACGAGAAGGCGGAGGTTCTGGGCGCGCGAGGGCCGATGCCGGGCCTCTACGCGGCCGGCGAAACCACCGGGCATTTCTACGGCACCGCGCCGAATGCCGTTGCGGTGTTGCGCGCGCTGGTATTCGGGCAAATTGCCGGACGCGAGGCCGTCGACTTCGTCGCGGCCGAGCGTGCCGGTTAGGGAACAACAGCAGGGAGTTTCAGCATGGCCTTGGAAGAGAACGGCGCCTTCATCCGCAATATCGCCGAAGTACCCTGGCGGGAATTTCCCAATCACTTCGGCGGCGCGCTATCAAAACCGCTGGTGATGCCGGAGACGGCGGGGTCACGTCATATCGACTATCGCATCTCGATGTATCAGCCGATGGCGCATGTCGCGAGGCACAAGCATCAGGTTCAGGAGCAGATCTACCATGTGCTCGAAGGTGAGGGGTTGATGGAAATCGCCGGCAAGAACCATGTCGTGCGCAAGCATGACTTTATCTTTCTGCCGCCGGGCGTCGAGCACGCTATCTCGAATTCGGGTCTGGTCGATCTGGTGTTTCTGGTGATCACTTCGCCGGTCACCGACGACGGCAAGGTTCTCTGACCGCGCGGGCACGAACATCATGCCGGTTTCCGACGCCTACGATGTCGTGGTCATTGGCGCGGGCGCCGGTGGCATGACGGCCGCCGCGGTCGCTGCCGCGGAGGGGCTGAGCGTGCTCGTGATCGAGAAGACCGAATTCGTCGGGGGAACCACGGCCTGGTCGGGCGGGATGGTCTGGATCCCGGTGAACGCCCAGATGAAACAGGAAGGCCTGCCCGACAGTCCATCCGACGCCGCCGCTTATCTCGCCGCCACCGTTCCCGAACCCGAGAATAGCGATCTGCGAGACACCTTTCTCTCGCGCGGACCGGAGGCGATCGATTATCTCGAAGCGAATACCGAGGTGAGGCTGCAGCCGGTGAAGGTGTATCCCGACTATTATCCCGATCTGCCGGGCGCCACGGCCGGAGGCCGGGTGCTGGAGCCCGTCAGCTTCGATGGGAAAAAGCTCGGCAAGCGTTTCGGGCGGCTGCGCCCGCCGCTGCCGGAATTCACCCTGTTCGGCGGCATGATGGTGAACCGATCAGACATTCCGCACCTCCGCAGGTTCGGACGTTCGTTACACTCGACGCTGCGCTCACTGCACCTGATTTCGCGCTATGCGCTGCAACGGCTTAGCGCGCCGCGAGGCACCACGCTGCATCTGGGCAATGCGCTGGCGGCACGGCTATACGCCTCGCTGCTGGCGCGAAACGTCGAGATCCTGTTCGGCACCGGCGTCGAGCAGTTGCTGATCGACGGCGATGCCGTTCGCGGCGCACGGATCAAAAGTTCATCGGGCCTTCGCTCGATCACCGCGCGCAAGGGCGTGGTGCTGGCAACCGGAGGATTTTCGCATGATGCGGGCCTTCGCGAAAAGTTCTTTCCCGCTGCCGCAGGTTCTGTTTCCGCGACGGCGCCTGCCGGAACGGGAGATGGTTTGCGTCTGGCGATGGCCGGTGGCGCCGGCATCGGCACGCGTGTAGCGGATCCCGCCTATTGGGTGCCCGCGTCATTGTTTCAGCGGGACGATGGCAGCCAGGGCGTTTTCCCGCACACGGTGACGGACCGCGCGAGGCCGGGTGTCATCGCGGTCAATGCGGCGGGGCGGCGCTTCGTCAATGAAGCGCTGTCGTACCACGAGTTTGTCCGCGCCATGCTGGCCGACGGCAATGATAGCGTGGGTCGTCCGTTCTATCTTGTCTGCGACCGCCGGTTTCTCTGGCGCTACGGGCTTGGCCGGATCAAGCCGTTTAGCTGGCGCATCGGACGCTACGTCAGAAGCGGCGAGTTGATCGAGGCGCCGAGCGTCAGTGGGCTCGCCGAGTCCATTGGCGTCGAAAAACCGGTGTTGTGCCTGACCGTGGACAATTACAATGCGGATGCGCGGATGGGTCGTGACCTGGAATTCGGGCGTGGCACGACGATCTATCAGCGGCACCTCGGCGATGCCGTTCATTCGCCCAATCCCTGCGTCGCGCCGATCGAGCATGCGCCGTTCTACGCGATTCGAATCTATCCGGCGGACCTGGGAACTGCCGTCGGCCTCCAGACCGATGCGGATGCGCGGGTCCTGAATAGCGATGGCGCGCCGATCGCCGGTCTCTATGCCTGCGGCAACGACATGGGGTCGATCATGAACGGAAACTATCCGGGACCCGGCATCACGCTCGGACCGGCCCTGACATTCGGCTACATCGCCGGGCGTGATCTGGCGCGGCAAAGGGGACAAGCATGACCACTGCGAACGCAGGTTTTGGCGTGAATACCTACTCCTATATTTTCAATGGCAGTGCGGCCGATACCGTCGCGCGGCTGGCCGACCAGGGCTATGGCGGGGTCGAGCTGATGTTCTTTCCCGGCCATCTTTGGCCGTCGGAGCTTGACGCGGCGTCGCTGCGCGGCTTGCGCAATCTGTGCGAGGCGCGACTGCGGCTGGTGTCGGTCAACATGCCCAATGTCGACATGAGTATCGCCGCGGCCGCCGAGGAAATGCGCACCTACACCCTTGGCTTGCTGGTGCAGTTCGTTCGCTGCGCCGGTGAACTCGGGGCAGCCGGGATCATTGTCGGTCCCGGCAAGCCCAACCCGCTGTTTCCGATGCCGAGGGATCGGATGATTTCCCATTTCTATCGCGCGCTGGACACGCTGGCGCCGCTGGCGCGGCAGGTCGGCACCAGGCTTCTGATCGAGAACATGCCGTTCGCGTTCCTGCCGGATGCGGAATCGCTGATGAATGCGGTCGACGGCTATGGCGATGACAGCATTCGCGTGATCTACGACGTGGCGAACGCCCATTTCATCGGCGAGGCGCCGACCGACGGATTGCGACGCGTCCGCGACCGCGTCAGCCTCGTGCATTTTTCCGATACGACGCGGCAAACCTATAAGCACGATCCCTTGGGCCATGGCGATGTTGCGCTTACCGGCATTGCATCGACCATGAAGGAGATCCGATGTACCGAGCTGCCGATGCTGGAGGTGATTTCTCATAACCCCGATGCGGATATCGCCGATAGCTGCGTGCGCCTCCGGCAAGCAGGGTTTGGTTCAATTGCCTGATCATGCCGCCACGTCCCAGAGCTGCGGCGAACCGCGCAGCAGCACGCTGCGGCCTTTCGCCGTGATGACGGGTCCATCGCCGGTCATGGCTGCGAGCTCGAGCGTGGTCAGGCTTGCCACCAGTCGGTCCCTGATCCGGCGTTCGGCTGCGGGCAGGCGAAGCGCCTTCAACGCTTCCCATTGATCCCGGCTCAGGTCGTAGTCGAATTCCGTGTTCATGGCGGCCTCGATGCGTTGCTTGCGGGCTTGTCTTACAAAGCCAGCGTGAACGGGATGCGACTAGAATGAGTCGGGATTTCGATCGAAGCGTTTTTTAATCCGTCGTGGATTGGAAATGCTCCAATTGCGATTGTCACAACAATTTGTCATTGAATTTCGATCACCCGAATCAATAGCTGCGACGGCATGTCACGGCCGTACCGCCGGCGCCTCGATCGGCATTCCCCGCGCGCGCGACATCAGATACAGCTCCAGTTCGACCAGCTCCGGCGCGCCGTAATCGTAAGGCTGGGCGCGGATGCCCGTCAGGCAGGCGCGCAGGCGGCGCTGCAGCGAGCCGAGCGATTGCCACTCCAGCCGGTACAGCGGATAGCCGTTCGGATGGCCTTGTGTGATCGCGGCGCCGGCCAGGCGCTTGTCCCAATTGTCGTCATGGCAATTGGTGCAGGCGAGATTGAGCTGGCCCTGCCGCTGCATGTAGAGATCGCGGCCTTTGGCGATGACGGGCGCGAGTTGCGGATCGATGCCGGTCTCGATGGTTATGCCGCGCGACTGCCGCGCGACCAGCGCCGTCAGCGCCAGCAGATCGCGGCTTTCGTAAGCCAGCGGAGTCGCCTGTTGCTGCCCCGTGCGGCACTGATTGATGCGTTGCTCGAGATCGACCGGCCGCTGCAACGCCTTGTCGAAGGCGGGATAGCGTGCCGCGACGCCCTTCATGCTGGTGGGCGCATCCTGGTGGCAATCGGCGCAGGCCTTGGCCGCCGCGCCGGCCTTGCTGTTCCATAATTTCTCGCCGTCGAGCACCCAGAGCATGCCGGGATTTGTGCTGTCGTCGTTCTGCATCGCCTGCGTGTCCGGCGCCATGAAATAGTAGCCGGACCGGCGTTCGCCTTGCGGGATTTCGGTGGCGCCAGCAGGGCATGCGGCGATCATGAGCGCTGCAACGACAATGGTATCGACAATCTTCATTCGACGGTTATCGAGGCCGACGCGGTCGCCGAAAACCCCTTGTCGCCGATCCATTCGAATTCGAATTTTCCGCTTTCGGTGACGGTGGTGAAGAAGGTAATGAACGGGTTGGCGGAGCTCGCCGGGAACAGGTCGGCGCGGAAAATCTCGCTGCCGTTGTAGCGGCAACTGAAGCTCGTGATGATGTCGCGCGGAATCACCGCGCCTTCGGCGGTATGGCGGTAACCGGTCTCCATGATATGCGACATCAGCGTCTTGATCTCGATGATCTCGCCGCGTTTCGCCCTGGCCGGAACGTTGATCAGCGCGGACGCCATCAGATCACCTCGTCGGTGCAGGCCGCCAGCGTCACCACGACATCCGTTGTGGCGGACCAGAACGACCCGTCGGACATTCTTGCGATGGCGACGATCTTCTGGCTGTCGGCGAGGCGAATGCGGGTCGAGACCTGGGCGCGGCCGGCATGCGGGCCGAGGTAGAAATTTCCGATGTTCGGCTGCGGGTTCTTCTCGTTGAAAACGTGGATACTGACGACGTGGTCGGCCGCGGTCATCGGGCTGGTGACGCTGACCGTCATCGGCACGGTGTTGCCGTTCTCGACCAGCGGCGGCACATCGAGTTTTACTTTTCCGGTCCGCACCACGGCCTCGCCCACGACGGCTCTGATCGCCGATGTCATCGACGCGGGTGTCGCTGCGGCGGGTCGCAGCGTCACCAGTGGCACCGCACCAACGACAGCTGCGCTGCCGGCGAAGCCCAGGAATTGACGTCGTGTGGATTCGTGCTTCATTCAGCTCACTTCCTATTCGCGTAACGATACGAGATACGCCACCATGTCCTCGATCTGCTCGGCCGACAGGATCGGCTTGCCACGCCATGCAGGGCCGACGCGCGCCAGACCGTCGATCCGGTAATAGGACGGCATGATCGTTGCGGGATTGAGGCTGGAGGCGTCGACCAGCCGGAGCCGAAGCTGGCCTTCGGACCAGCGGCTGCCGGAACCGGCGAGACCCGGCGCGAGGTCACCCTGAAAGCGCTGTTCCGGAAACGGTCCGCTGTGGCAGAGGATGCAGGTGCTGCTGCGGGCGACCACGAGTGATCGCCCGCGCGCGGAATCGCCGGGCGCTCCGGTCAGCGACATCGCAATCGCATCGCCGGTCACGGCATAGCTGCGCAGCTCTTGCGCCGCGGCAATGCCGGGAAGCGCGAGCAGCGCGCCGGCAAGGAAAGGACCAGACATGCGATACGTGCGCCTAGCCAAAGACTTCCGCCGTTGTCGTCGCGAACCAGGATTGCGCATAGCCGGCCTCGCGGGCGCGGAAATCGGCGGGCGCATCCGCCGGACTGACGCCGCCGGCGCCTTCGACATCAGCAAAGACTCCGTTCTTCGGCACATAGACGCCGGCAACCGAGATGCCGTAGCCGGGGGCGGCCAGGCTGTAACAGGTATTGATCAGTTTGGGCGCGGCAGGGGACCGGCCGGCGAGCAGCGTGGCAACCGCGATCGCGCAGGCCTTGGCCTGCGAATTCGCCGAGAACGCGGATTTCGGCATGGCGCCGGCGAGACAGGCATCGCCGATGACGTGGATGCTCGGCGCCGATTTCGACTCGAAGGTGACGGGATCGATCGCGCACCAGCCGGTATTGTCGGCGGCGCCTGCGATCGTCGCGATGCGGCCGGCGCGCTGCGGCGGGATGACGTTGGCGACCTGCGCGGTGTGGTTGCCGAAATCGGTGATCAGCGTGTTGGTCGCTACGTCGACGGCGTTCACCTTGCCGCCCTGTGACAGCGATATCCATTCGATCATGCCGGGATAAAGCTCCTTCCAGGCGTTCTGGAACAGGCGCTGTTTGGAGAAGGTGTCCTTGGCGTCGAGGATGAGCAGCTTCGAACGCGGCTTTTTGGTTTTCAGATAATGCGCGATCAGGCAGGCGCGTTCGTAAGGTCCTGGCGGGCAGCGGAACGGATTGGCGGGTGCCGCGATCACCACCAGCCCGCCATCGTCCATGGCTTCGAGCTGTTTGCGCAGCAGCAGCGTCTGCTCGCCGGCCTTCCAGGCGTGCGGCATCTTCAAAGAGGCGGCTTCGTCGTAGC
This sequence comes from Bradyrhizobium ivorense, assembly GCA_943369715.1. GTDB lineage: Bacteria > Pseudomonadota > Alphaproteobacteria > Rhizobiales > Xanthobacteraceae > Bradyrhizobium > Bradyrhizobium ivorense_A. The sequence continues at coordinate 8,107 of CALROE020000001.1, read as the reverse complement.
CCGGCAGCGCGTCGAAACGCAGGTCGACCCCGGGCGACAGCACCAGCCGGTCGTAGCCGAGCGACGTGCCGTCGGCGAGCCCGACGGTGCGGGCCTTCCCGTCGATGGCGGTTGCCGCCTGCGCCACCACGGTCACGCCGCCAGACGCCATCTTGTCATAGCCGAATTGCTGTTGCTCGATCGATCGCAATCCGGCGATGACCGTGTTGCTGAACGGACAGGCGGTGAACGTCTTGTTCGGCTCGACCAGCGTGACCTGCAGTTTCGGGTCGATCTGTTTCAACGCGCGCGCGCAGCTCGCGCCGCCGAAGCCGCCGCCGATCACGACGACACGGGCCGCGGCTTGCGCGAACGCAGGCGGCGCGAATGCCAGGGTAGCCACGGTGGCAGCGCCGGCGCCGACGAACTGCCGGCGGTTGATGCGATGGCTGATGCCCATGGCGGCGACCCCTTACTTCTGTGCCGCGAGCCACGCCGCGATCGCGCGCGACTCGTCGTCGGAGAAGCCTTTGGCGATGCGGGTCATGACGGTGGCGGGAAGTGAACCGTCGCGAAATCCCGCCATCGCGGTCGTGATTTCGCCTGCGTTGCGACCATGCAGACGAGGCACGGGCGAGGTCGCCGTTGCCCCGGGGGAGTGGCAGCCGGAGCAGGATGCCGCACCCGGTGGCGGTTCGGAGGCCGCCCGCGCCGGATGGCTCCATGCCACGACCGTCGCGATTGCGATGGCAACGCATAACGCTTTCATCAGTCGATATCCGGATGGTGGATGGGCGGCGACCTTGGTGGCCACCGCCCTGTTCTGTCAGGCGAAGGTGATGTTCTGGTCCTTCAATGGCACCGAGCGGATGCGTTTTCCGGTTGCCGCGAAATAGGCATTGAGCACGGCGGGCGCCGCGACGCAGATGGTCGGCTCGCCGACCCCGCCCCAGAAGCCGCCGGAGGGGACGATGACCGACTCCACCTTCGGCATCTCTGCAATCCGCATCGAATTGTAGGTGTCGAAGTTGGTCTGCTCGATGCGGCCGTCCTTGACGGTGCAGTTGCCATAGAACAGCGCCGACAGGCCATAGACGAACGAGCCGGCGATCTGCCGCTCGACCTGCGCCGGATTGACGACGTAGCCGGGATCGGTGGAGGCGACGATGCGGTGCACCTTGATCTTGTTGCCGTCGGTCACCGAGATTTCGGCGGCACCGGCGACGTAGCTGCCATAGCCCATGTGCTGGCAGATGCCGCGGTAAATGCCCTTCGGCGGCGGCTTGTCCCAGCCGATTTTCTCGGCCACGGCGTTGAGCACGGCGAGATGCTTGGGATGTTTCGCCATGAACTTGCGGCGGAATTCGACCGGGTCCTGGCCGACCGAATGCGCCAACTCGTCCATGAAGCATTCGAGATAGATCGCGTTCTGATTGACGTTGACGCCGCGCCAGAAGCCCGGCGGGACGTGGGGATTGCGCATGGAATGTTCGACCAGCAGGTTCGGGTAGCTGTACCCGATTGCCCAGTCGCCGGTGGGCGCGAGGCCCTGGAAGGCGGCGGGATCCATGCCGTTGACCAGCGCCGCCGGGCGCACGGTGTAGAGGATGGATTGGCCGGAGATCCGGACATGCAACGCCGTCAGATTATTGTCCTTGTCGAAGGCGCCGGTCAGTTTGCACGTGGTGATCGGATGATAGGTGCCGTGCTGCATGTCGTCTTCGCGTGACCACAACAGCTTGATCGGCGTGCCCGGCATCTGCTTGGCGATGGCGACGGCCTGCCGGACATAGTCGGTCATGCCGCGACGGCCGAAACCGCCGCCCAGCATCACCTTGTGGACTTCGCATTTGTCGGCGGGCAGGCCGGAGGCTTCCAGCACGGCGGCAAAGGCCGCTTCGCCGTTCTGCGTTCCGGTCCAGACCTCGCATCGGTCCGCCGTGTAAAGCGCCGTGGCGTTCAGCGGCTCCATCGCGGCGTGGTTCTGGTAGGGATAGTTGTAGACCGCCTCGATTTTCTTGGCGGCGCCGGCAATGGCGGCTTTGGCGTCGCCGTTCTGGTTGCCGACGAAGGCGGGTTGCGAATTGTCGAGGCCCTCCGCCAGCCATTTGGCGATCGATGCACTGGAGACCTTGGCGTTGTCGCCTTCGTCCCAGACGATCGGCAGCGCGTCGAGCGCGGTCTTGGCGTGCCACCAGGTGTCGGCGACGACGGCGACGGTGGAGTCGTTGACCCGCACCACCTTCTTGACGCCCTTCATGCCCATGATCTTGGCTTCGTCATAGCTTTTCAGCTTGCCGCCGAAAACCGGGCAGTCCTTCAGCGCGGCGTTCAGCATTCCCGGCAGCTTGATGTCGACGCCGTAGATCATCTTGCCGGTGGTCTTGTCGGCGGTATCGAGCCGCAACACGCTCTTGCCGGCGATTTTCCAGTCCTTCGGATCCTTCAGCTTGATGTCGGCATCGGCGGGCGCCGGCAACTTGGCGGCGGCTTCCACCACCTTGCCGTAGGTCGTCTTCCTGCCCGACGGCGTGTGGGTGATGATGCTGTTGGCGGCGGTGCATTCCGAAGCCGGCACCTTCCATTCGTTGGCAGCGGCCTGCACCAGCATCATGCGCGCGGCGGCGCCGCCCTTGCGGACATAATCCTGCGAGGTGCGGATACCGCGGCTTCCGCCGGTGGAGAAATCGCCCCAGGCGCGTTTGCGCGCCACGCTCTGGCCGGGCGTCGGATATTCGGTGGTGACTTTCGACCAGTCGCATTCGAGTTCTTCGGCGACCAGCTGGGCAAGGCCGGTGAGGGTGCCCTGGCCCATTTCCGAGCGGGCGATCCTGATCACGACGGTGTCGTCGGGCCGGATCACCACCCAGACGTTGACTTCGGGCGAGCCGTCGGCGGCGCGCACCACATTGGGTCCGCCGAAGGGGAGGTCGAGACCGAGCGCGAGGCCGGCGCCGGCCGTGGCGGTGCCGATGACGAAGGCGCGGCGGTTCAGCCTGGGCATTTTGGGCATATGGTTCATGGCTGCCTCCTCACGCGTTCGCGGCGGCGTGGATTGCCTCGCGCACCTGTTGGAAGGTGCCGCAGCGGCAGATATTGGTGATGGCCTCGTCGATGTCCTTGTCGGTCGGCTTCGGCTTTTCCTTGAGCAGCGACGCCACCGCCATGATCATCCCGGTCTGGCAATAGCCGCATTGCGGCACGTCGTTGGCGATCCAGGCCTTCTGCACCTTGTGCAGCGCGCCATAGGCGGACGCCAGACCCTCGATGGTGGTGATCTGCTTGCCGACGGCTTCGCTGACCGGCATGCCGCAGGAGCGCACCGCGACGCCGTCGATGTGGACGGTGCAGGCGCCGCATTGTGCGATGCCACAACCATATTTGGTGCCGGTCAGGCCGGCATTCTCGCGGATCGCCCATAGCAGTGGCGTATCCGGCTCGACATCGAGGTCAAATGCCTTGCCATTGATCGTGAGATTTGCCATCGCGCTTCCCCTGTTTGATTCACCCATCGGTTGAACCTTGAAAGGAATGTGGACCGGAATCTGGAATTGTTCAAATCAAGATTCTGCGTTGCGGAATGGAAGAGAATTGATTTGCCGGTGTTGCGGCGGAAGGTTGGGTGAGGGCGGCCGTCATGCACTGCGAAAAGGGTGCGGTGGGGTGGGCAAGCAGGCGGCAAAATGGAAGCATGCCCACGCCGAGCTTGTCGAGACTCCGGTCGGGTGATGGATGCTGTTGTCGCAGGTGACCGCCTCCCCACAACTCGTCATCCTCCGCGAAAGCGGAGGACCCAGTACGCCGCGGCTTCCCGGTTGAACTAACTGCCTCTGGAATACTGGATCACCCGCCTGCGCGGGTGATGACAGGTGTGGATGTGTTGGCAGGCATGCCTTCGCGATCTCGCGGCGCGTTTCGCCCGAGCTTTGCTATCAAATCTCCTTGCCCTCCAGTCAGAGGGCGCGGGGAGGCCGGGCGCCCGATGCGCCCGATAGCCGCGTGTGCAATGGTAGTGGGTAGAGCGCACACGCGTTAGTCAGGTCACACCGGAATCACCCGGCACTCCCCGCGCAATGGTTTACGGCTTATACGTGGTCTCCTCGGTGAGCCCTGCGCTTTTGCCACCGTCGCCCGCGCTGCCTTGAGCTTACGAACTTGACACCAGCCTTTGGGGTGTCGGAACCACACGATTTCGCCGTCCGCTTCCAGCGCTCGGGTCCAGAGCGCCATCCGCATCCACCGCATCCCCGTCCCGCATTGGTGACCTTGCGCAACGCCCCCCTGAGTGGAACGGGATGGCAATTGATATAGCCTGTTTTTTGTTTCTGGAAAACAGAAATATTTTCACGCGCGGGGCTTGACACGAATTCCGATAAACAGAAGTGATTTGCCCGTCGGGTTGGATTGGTTGCCGATGATCGCGGCGGGCGGATGCGCGGCGTGGCTGGTGTACCGTTATCTCGGCCTGAAATTCGTGGCCCGAAGCTGGTTCAATCTGGACGCCGTATCGGCCGTCAGCCTGATTCTGGTCGGGACTCTCGCACTGGTCATCAGCCTCACGAGCGGGAGCCACGCCTAAGAGCCTGACCGAAAATGCGTCCAGCATCTTCAGGTACTTCTAACAGCTTGAGAATGAATCCCTTTTTCGTCATGGCCGGGACAAGCCCGGGCATGACGAGCCTCGCCAAGAAGCCCTGTTTCATTGGCGGCTTTTTGAGTCAGACTCTAAGGACGATCAAGCGCAATCAGCCGCCGTCGCTTCCGGTGACGGCCGCGAAGGGATCGAATCAGGGGGGCGACGCGCGCTACGCGCCGACCCGTTCCTTCAACTCATCGAACTGGCCGGGGCGATAGATGGTTCCGTCGGGCGTTGCGATCTCAACGTCCCAGCAACCGTCCGAGATCAATTCCCCGGCTTTCTTCAATGCGGCCGGGACTGACTCCCGGTTGAGCGTGACGCTTCCCGCGGTATCCTGCGCAGTAATCAAAAACCTCATATGATCGGCTCCCGGCGCAACGTGCGGGCCATTCTGGCCTAGCGCGCGGCTGCGTCAAGAGCGTAGCTGGTCCAGGCGGGTTCCAATTGGTTAACGGACGCTGCAGGAACCCGCTCCGGGCGAGGTGCGATAGTGGGGTGAGGCTACTCCTCGGTCGGGCCGGGAAGGGCCTGACGAAGACGTTGAGCTTCCTGCCACGTCTCACGAACCTCCTTGCCGAACCGGGCGAGTTTGTGAGCCGCCTGCACGATGATGAGTGTGATCATGGCTACCGGCCCGCTTTCAGGAGGAGACGATCGATGTGACGCTCGGCGTCGTCAGTCTGCTTGTGCCCGTGGGTGGCAAGGTAATGCTCAACCACGCGTTCGGCCCGTCGCTGACGGGAGCGCAACAATCGTGCGAAAAATGAAGGTTTTTTGGTCGGGGCAGAAAGCCAGGCCCCAGTGGTCAGTACGTTCGCCATAGGTGGCTCCTTTTTTTGGAGTTGTCCTTGAGCGAATATCCTTCCCTAACCACAGATAGGCACAGCGCGCCGTTAATGCGAGGTTAAATAGCGCGCATCGTGCATTAAATTTGGATTCCAGATGCGCGAGGGATTCACGTTCCCGTGATTCTGCGTTGTCGTCGAGGCAACCACGCGGCGCTCTCAGGAGCGCGCGTTGCGCGTCCAGGTGACAGTACCGGGACGGGTCACTCGTTGGCACCGTGAATGGAGTCGATCACGGCGGCCGTGACTTCAGTGGTCCGGGCCTTGCCGCCGAGATCCGGCGTGTGAAAGCGCGGGTCCGCGGTGACGCGCTCGATCGCCTGCATCAAACGGGTCGCCGCGGCCGGTTCGCCGAGATGCTCCAGCAACATGACGGAAGACCAGAACGTCCCGATCGGATTGGCGATGCCCTTGCCGATGATGTCGAAGGCCGAGCCGTGAATCGGTTCGAACATCGAGGGATAGGTGCGCTCCGGATTGAGGTTCGCGGTCGGCGCGATGCCGAGCGAGCCGGCAAGGGCGGCGGCGAGATCCGACAGCACGTCGGCGTGCAGGTTGGTGGCGACCACGGTATCGATGGTTTCCGGCTTCATCACCATGCGCATGGTCATGGCATCGACCAGCATCTTGTCCCAGGTCACGTCCCTGAATTCGGCTGCGATCTCGAGCGCGATTTCGTCCCACATCACCATGGCATGGCGCTGGGCGTTGGATTTGGTCACGACGGTCAGCATTTTTCGCGGTCGCGACTGCGCGAGCCTGAAGGCAAAACGCATGATGCGCTCGACGCCGGCGCGGGTCAGGATCGAGACGTCGGTCGCGACCTCGAGCGGCAGCCCCTTGTGGACGCGGCCGCCGACCCCGGCATATTCGCCTTCCGAGTTTTCGCGGACGATGACCCAGTCGAGTTCTGGCCCGTGAACGTTGCGCAGCGGGCTGGTGATCCCCGGCAGGATGCGGGTCGGCCGAACATTGGCGTATTGATCGAACGGCTGGCAGATCGCGAGCCGCAAGCCCCACAGCGTGATGTGGTCGGGCACGTCGGGCGCGCCGGCCGAGCCGAACAGGATGGCGTCGTGTCCCTTGATCTGGTCGCGGCCGTTCTCCGGCATCATGATGCCATGTTTCTTGTAGTACTCGGAACCCCAGTCGAAATGATCGACCTTGAAGGTGAAACTGCCGTCGCGCTGGGCCAGCGCGTGCAGCACCTCGACGCCGGCGGCAATGACTTCGGTGCCGATCCCGTCACCCGGGATCGCTGCGATGGCGTAGGTCTTCATGGAGTCTCTCCGGAGCGCTGATAGCCGCGTGTCGTTTGTGGGTGATTAATCGCCGGCGGTGGAAAACTCAGTTTCCCTTCGCCCCCGCAGCCTTGATGACGACGCTCCAGCGCGGCACTTCGGCGGTCAGATGTGACTTGAGGGCCGCCGGTGTCGCCAGTTCCGGTTTGACCGGCTCGGTGCCGAGGCTCGCAAACCGCTCGATCACCTTGGGGTCTTTCAGCGCGGCCTGAAGGGCCGCGACCAGTCTGTCGGATGCATCCTTCGGCAATCCCTTCGGCGCCCACATCGCGTGCCAGGCCGACACCTCGAAGCCTTTGACCGCGCCGGCATCGAGCGGCGGCAAGTCGGGCAGGGACGAGACCCTGGATTTGGTCGTGACCGCAAACCCCTTGATCCTGTTTTCCTTGATCTGGTTGGTGGTGTTGGTGGTCTGGTCGCACATCACGTCGAACTGGCCGCCCAGCAGGTCGTTCATGGCCGGGCCGGTGCCGCGATAGGGCACGCCGTTGATCTGCACGTTCAGCTCTTTCATCAGCATCAGCATGCACAGATGCGAGGCCGAGCCGATGCCGGCATGGCCATAGGTGGCCTTGTCCTTGTTGTCGCGAATCCAGGCCAGCAGCTCGGTGACGTTCCTGGGCGGCAAATCCGCCTTCGACACCAGCGTCATCGGTACATCGGTGATGCGGCCGAGGTGATCGAAATCCTCGACGACGTCGTATTTGAGGTTGTCGTACAGCGCGGGCGCTGTGGCATGCGCGATGTGCCAGACCGCGATGGTGTAGCCGTCGGGGGCGGACTTCGACAGCCGCGCCATGCCGAGCGTGCCGCTGGCGCCGCCGACGTTTTCGACCAGCACGGTCTGCCCGAGGGTTTTGCTCATCGACTCCGCGATCAGGCGGGCCACCGTGTCGGTCGGCCCGCCGGAGGCGGCGGGCAAGATCAGGGTGATCGGCTTGGCCGGAAAGGCGGTCTGCGCCGTCGCGGTCTGCGCTGCGAAGGTGGAGAGGGCGGCGATGGCGCCGGAAAGGATCGCGCGACGATTGAACCGCATGGGTTACTCCCGTTGATTGGCTGGCTGATTCCGCAGGCGCGGTCAGCGCTTCCGGGCACGCTACGTCGGGATGTCAGACCGCTTCAACCGGCATAGGATTATACAAATATTTGATATAATCTGGCGCAGGGAGGACCCAGATGGAACTGCACCAGCTACGCTGCTTCGTGGCCGCGGCCGAGGAGCTGCATTTCGGCCGCGCGGCGCAGCGGCTGGAAATGCTGCCCTCGGCACTCGGGCGGCACATCCGGCTGCTCGAAGACCGGCTCGGCACGCGGCTGATGACGCGCACCACCCGCAGCGTCAC